>JAOUEB010000232.1 GCA_029858925.1 Nitrospira sp. | reverse complement strand
CTGTCGCCAGGCGAGACTCACACCCCTTCCATATGCGTCACCGCCCCGGATGTCACTTCAATCACACCGGACGCAATGAGCCTTGTCCCGACCCGGCAAGAAAACGAGACCAGCGCGGCCTCATCCTGATCCACGTGAATGGTGACTGCCTCACCGGGCTTCAACGGAGAAGAGAATTTCACCAGGGGCAATCCCGTCACCGACAGCGCCGCCGAACTTCGGCGCAGCGTCTCAATCACTTCGCCAAGTAGCACCACGCCCGGCACAACCGGATGACCGGGGAAATGCCCCGCCAGCGACGGATGATCATGGCCGATCGACACCGTTCGTTCATGCGTCATGGCCTTCCCTCTCCAGCCATTGCCGGGCCAACTCGCTCACGGATTCACGCGGCAGCTTCCCGGTCGCATTCCGGGGCAGACTAGGCACGCAGACTAATGGGCGCGGCATAAACACCGGATCGACATGCGCGCGCAGTATGCGTTGAATCTCATCGCTGGTTTTTCCAGGAGCCACAACAAACGCCATGAGCCTCGTCACGAGGCCGGCCCCCTCCTCCGGCAAAAAAAAGACTCCGTCCTGAACGCCGTCGATCTGCATCAATGTGTGGTTCAAATCGCCGAGTGACACACGATGGCCCGCGACATTCACCTGATCCGCTTCGCGGCCGTGCACGATGAAGCCTCCCTCCGAATCGACCGTAATGCGATCCGGCACCGGCACGGGCGCCGAGAGATACCAGGCCTGTACCCGGCATGAGGGTCCATCCTGCTCGATACGCACACTCTCCAACGGCCTCCATCGATCGCCGTCGATCGTGCGCCGTTCAGCAATACTGCCGGCTTCGGCAAACCCGAAAATTTCATGGACCTCGGCTTGAAAATGCCGTTCAGCCTGCTGCGCCAAGTCGCGGGACAGCGGAGCCGTCGCAGAGAGGATAAGACCGCCGGGCGGCATGCGCAGGCCTTCGGCGACGCAGGCGCGAAGATGCAGCGGCGTTGTAACCAGAATCCATCGGCCCGCCGCATCAGCCAGCGCGCTCCCGATATCGGCGGGAAACAGCGGCCGCCCGGCATGCATCGCCAGGCCATGCACGACCGGCAGCATCACGGAGGCTTCCAGCCCGAACATATGCTGATGCGGAACAGTCGCCACCACCGAGATGCGCTCCCCTGCCTTGATGCCAAGTCTCGCGCCGGTCGCCTGGGCCACAGCCGTCAACGCTCCCCACGTCTTCTTGTTGGGTACTGGGCGGCCGGTGCTGCCGGATGTGAATGCGACGGCCACGACTTGATCAGACGGAATCCGTAGAATGTCTCCCTGCCATGCGGCATGGCCTCCTCTGGGTTGGATCGAGATGGAATCGATCCCCTCGATGGCATCGTCTCGATCCGTCAGCGCATAACTGCCGGCAAATTCTCCGGCAATCCTCAGCAGAGTCTGAGGCGCCCGGCTTTGTGGGAGTAAGGTCACTTGGCGCCGCATAATCGCGGCGGCGAATCCCACGAGAAACTCATAGCGGTTGGTCGCAAGATTGAGCGCCGTAGGCCGATCGGGCAACGACTCCGCCAGGGAAGCGGCATCAGCCAAAAATCGGTGGACGGTGCGCGGCCCTCTCTGGTCCCAGGCCAGCACATCGTTAGAATCGTAGGGGCCGATCAAGGGGGGTTCGCGCATTGCCCTATCGATCGTTACTTGGTGCGGTTCTTCTCGATGGCTGCCGCCAACGCCCGCAGAGATGAAAAGATCGTCTTGATCTGTGGATCGCTCGACTTGAGTTGATAGCCGTAGGTTTGGGAAATAGCCAGCGAGAGTTCCAACGCATCGATTGAATCTAACCCCAGGCCTTCGCCGAACAATGCGGCCTCCGGTTCAATGGCAGCCGGATCGGCCTTCAGCTTGAGCGTCTGCACGATCAGCTTGGCAAGATCTTGTTCAAGTAACGATGAGCCGGACTGTTCCATATCTACAACGAGTCCTTCACCGCCCGATAGTCTCGCAAGAGCCCGCTGAACCATTCCTTCACCGTACAGACTCCAAAACCCGATCCCTTCAATGCGTCAACAATCGTTTCGGAGGAAACGCACTGTTCCGTCGTTTCCCACCAATAGGCCATCAGTTTCTTCATGTCTTGATTGCCGGTCCCGGTGGTAAACGCGGCCCCTAATACGGTCTTGATATAAAATCGCGACAAGAGAAGCACGAGCGCCGATCGGGGACGCGAGATCTCCAGCAGGAGGACGATCCCTCCCGGCTTGAGCACACGCCGATATTCGGCGAACGCGCCCCTGAGATCGGGCACGTGCCGAAGCGCATAGCCCATGCTGAGAAAATCGAAGTGCCCATCGGGGAACGGCAGGCGCTCGCCGACGCCGCGCACCAGGCTCCGGCACGGGCCCTTCTGCGCTTCGCGCAGCATGCCGATACTGGGGTCGAGCCCGACGACCGACCCCGTTGATCCGACCAAATCCAACGCGCATTGCGTGACCAATCCAGGTCCACACGCGACATCGAGCACCCGCATGCCAGGCTTCAGCCCTGCCGACTCAAGCGCTTTTTTTCGATACCACAACCCGGACCCGAACGCGGTGGCCTTGTCGATATTGCGGTATTGATAGGCGGTTCGGTTGAATAGCTCGTTGAGAAATCCCTGCCTGGCATCCAGCTCGTCATAGTACCGGCGTAACGGCGGATGAGGAGCGATCGGCCCGGCGGCCGGACTTGGATTCTGCCGGCTGGTCTGTTCAGTAGATTGATTCATTTGAGAATTCGTAGCCTCCGACAGCTACACTTGTAGCAGGACACTCTCGAACGGGCAAGAGAAAGTCGCCCTTATCCTGCTAGAAGAACGCTTGGAGAGAAACAACCACGTCATCGTCGCGGTCGCGGTGGTTGTAATCAGCTCGCACCGCCCAGTTCTGTGCAAGCGTGACGCGCGATCCAGCGTACCAACGAATGTCGTCGGACTTGTCACCGAACGGATACCGGCGATATGAGCCCGACAACATCAGCTTCCAGCGGTCAGTCACGTCCACCAGCATCCCCACCGTAGCACCGCCGCCGACACGGTGCCGCTCCTCATAGGCCTTGCTGTAGTTCGCCTCGGCCTCGGCGAACGCGAAATAGACTTCCCGCTTGAGCACATGCGATTCCACCGCCGCCCCGACTCCTCCATCGGCCACCACGTTGTCGCAGAGTTGACAGCCCCGCCGACGGAGGGTGTCCATCCCCACGTTCACCCTCCACGACGGTGCCCTGAACAAATCATCGATCGGCGAGAGAGACACGATGTTGATCAGCGTCGCCCGTTCGACCCTGACACGGTCCGCTCGATTGTAGCGCCGCACCGCCACCGCGAGCGCTTCAATCTGCGCATCCGGCGTGTATCCTGGCTCAGGATCGAGCAGATGGTGGTAGACGGCGCGGAACGACGCCTCTTCGAACGTGTCATGATTGCGCCAGCCGCCTCCCACTGTCATACGGGTCGTCCGGTGGCCTGCATCCGGCTGTTTCGTGTAGGGGCGAATGTCAATCTCCGCTGAAGGGACCGACAGTTTGCTCCGCTCCGTCAATACGCGCCGGTTACGCTCCTTGTAGACCGTCACCTCCGGATCATCGCTCTCGCCTTTGTAGCGGAGATAATCCGATGCGACATCCAGCACCAAGGCCCGCCGAAGGAGCGGCAACGCCGAGAATGAGGGCTCCCTCGCAATGTCCGGGTCGCGCATCAGCTGTATCGACAGGCTTCGTTCCTCAGCCGTCAGCAGTGCCCGTTTCCGTTTGATGATCGTGCTGCGGGAAGGC
>JAOUEB010000231.1 GCA_029858925.1 Nitrospira sp. | reverse complement strand
GGCTGTCTTGCCGGACACGCGCAACACATTCGTGAAGCCGACATTCTTGCTGCCGACCGTGCGTGGATCCGGGAGTCCCATCGCCTTGGAGATCACGACGCCGAACGGCACCCCGCCCAAGAGATAACCGATCAGTATGAAGAGGCCGGTCAATCCTGACTGATCCATCCTATCCTTCCACGCCGCTACTCCCGCACAGACAGGAGATTCGGTCGTTATAGAAACGTCTCCGGATGCGCAAACAACTCGATCATCAGGCGATTGAGATTGGGCCAATCTCGATGACTGCCGGCTCCCTCACAGTAGAGCGTCGCGCCGCCGGATGCGCATCCTTGATACGCAATACACCCGCCTTCCACCTTCTTTGTCTTTGCCGTATCGCACTGATTGCAACCTGCCCACCAGGCTGCCGTCTGAACGCCCCAACCGGGAAAGAGACTGTCCTTTGCACCGTGCATCACCATGACCGGGATGGGCGCCGGACATTGATAAGCCTCCAAGTCCTTGCCGGTCCATCCGGCGGCGCTCGGCGCAATGGCAGCCGGCACCTGCTTGGTCTGATCAAGCACGGCAAGCGCCAAGGAAGCAGTGCCCCCGTCTGAATGGCCGGTCACAGAAACTCGCTTCTCGTCGATGCACCACTTCTTCGCAACTGAACCTGGCATTGTTCCAAGCTGTTCGACAGCAGGAATGCCGAGCGGCTTGTGATCCGCGTACACCACCACAAATCCGGCGGCAGTGGCAGTGGGCGTGAGACCGGTCATGCGCTCCGACGCTAGACCGCTCTGGCCGGCCGCGGCATAGACCATCAACAACGGATGAGCGATCGTGGCGTCGTAATTGGACGGTGTACGAACGTGATAACGAAGACCTTCAGCGGAAACTTCCCCGTCGCTTGCGCC
This sequence comes from Nitrospira sp., assembly GCA_029858925.1. Classification (GTDB taxonomy): domain Bacteria; phylum Nitrospirota; class Nitrospiria; order Nitrospirales; family Nitrospiraceae; genus Nitrospira_D. Next base: position 2,908 of record JAOUEB010000231.1, on the reverse strand, counting down.
TGCCCGGCCGACTCGCGCACCCGTCTCACAGCGGGTAGCCGCCGGAGCGCTCGAATAGGCATAGGCTTCTATTTGCGGAGGCGTGCCGCTCTCAGTACAGGCAGCAAGAGTGACTAGAAGACTGAGCCAGACAAAGGGATGAATTACGAAAGTGACGTTGCACACAACGGTGAGGTCGAACCGGTTCGTTCTCAGAAGCCCTTGGCGACCACCTGTCTCCAAAAACTCCACACATACTGCCCGCCGGAAACATATCCAAGCACCAAGGACAGATACAGCGTGGCGGTGCCGGCCAGGTGCATATTGCCGAGTTCCGCCAGCCCGGTTCCTTCCAAAATGAGCAGCACGATCGCAATCACTTGTAGTGCCATCTTGTACTTGCCCGTGACCTCCGCTGCGATAATCAAGCGTTCACCGGCGGCGATGGCGCGGATGCCGGTGACGGCCAATTCCCGCGCAATGATGAGCAGCGCCACCAAGGCGGTGACACGGTCGATGTTGACGAGCAAGATCAGCGCCGACAGCACCAGTAGCTTGTCGGCAAGCGGATCGAGCAATTTTCCGAGCTTCGTCACCCGACCGGTGCGCCGGGCGATATACCCATCCAGCAGGTCCGTCACCGCCGCCACGGTGAAAATCATGGCGGCGAGCAGCGACCGATCCGGCGTCGGCGCGATAAAGACGATGACGAAGACCGGAATCAGGAGAATCCGAACGACCGTCAGAAAATTGGGCAGATTGACTGAATCGTGCCCGATTTCTTTCCAGGTTTCCAATACACGGTTCATATCACTGGATTCCGTCGTTCGTGAAGCATGGTTCGTATCTCGTTATGCGCGCGGCGCCGCAACCGTGTGACCGTATCGACGGCGCATTCCGTCAGACAATTCCATTTTTCAGCAAGTCATGCAGGTGGACCACGCCCACGATGTTCCGGTCGCCTTCCGTGACGACGAGCGTCGTGACTGAAAACCGCTCCATCATTTCCACCGCTTTCGCCGCCAGGTCGTCCGGCCCGATGGTCTTGGGATCCCGCGAGGCGAGATCGCCGGCCGTCGCGTTGACCAAATCCGTCCCGCGCTGCATAAACCGCCGCAAATCGCCGTCCGTAATCACGCCAAGCAGCGCGCCTCCCTGATCGACCACCGTCGTCATGCCGAGCTTCTTCGCCGTCATTTCAAGCATCGCCGCCATGCCCCCGACAGAACTTTGGACGTTCGGAACCTCTGGCCCGGCATGCATCACATCCCTCACCTTCACCAATAACCGGCGTCCCAATGTGCCGCCCGGATGGAACCGGGCAAAATCCTCTTCCTTGAATTCACGCTTCCGCAACAAGGCCACCGCCAGCGCATCGCCAAGAGCCAGTGTAGCCGTGGTGCTTGCGGTCGGCGCCAGTCCCATCGGACAGGCCTCCTCCTCCACCGACACATCCAATGCGACGTCGCAGTGCTTGGCCAAGGTGGAATCCATCCGTCCTGTGAGACCGATCACCGGAATGCTCATGCGCTCCACATAGGGAAGCAATTGGAGCAGCTCCTGGGTCTCGCCGCTGTTGGAGATAGCGATCAAGGCATCGCGGCGGGCCAGCATGCCGAGGTCGCCATGCACACCTTCAGCCGGATGGAGGAAAAACGATGAGGTGCCGGTGCTGGCCAGCGTGGCGGCGATCTTCTGGCCGATCAAGCCGGATTTGCCCATGCCGGATACGACGACCTTTCCCTTGCAACGGGCCAATACATCCACCGCCTTGACAAAATTATTGTCCAACCGGTCGATGAGTGCCTGGACGGCGCGGGCTTCGATGGCAAGCACACGTTTTCCTTCGTCAAGACTCCCCTGGCCTTTGACGGGCTTGGCAGTCGGTTGCGCAGCTGGTTTTACAGTCTCGGCTTTGTCGCGTTGCATATGCGTAAGACCCGTTCCAACAGAGATTTCAATTGATGCAAAGGTACCATGTTCGGCCCGTCAGACAAAGCCTCATCTGGATTTGGATGCACTTCCATGAAGAAACCATCCACGCCGACGCCGGCCGCGGCGCAGGCCAACGGTTCGACAAACTCCCGTTGCCCACTGGACTTCGTGCCTCCTCCGCCGGGCAACTGCACGCTATGCGTCGCGTCGAACACGACGGGATAGCCGAAGCTCCGCATGATGGGAAAGGACCGCATATCCACGATTAAATTGTTGTAGCCGAACGACGAGCCTCGCTCAGTCAAGAGAATGCGCCGGCTGCCGCACTCCTCCACCTTCTTCACTGCATTTCCCATCTCAATCGGCGACAGGAACTGCCCCTTCTTCACGTTCACAACCTTGCCGGTATTCGCCGCGGCGATCAGCAAGTCCGTCTGCCGGCACAAGAACGCGGGGATTTGGAGCACATCCACGACCTTTCCTGCCTCTGTCGCCTGTTCTTCCGTATGGACGTCGGTCAAGATGGGACATCCGACATGATCCCGCACTTTCTTGAGTACGGCCATCCCCTTCTCGATGCCTGGACCTCGAAATGACGTGATGGATGTCCGGTTGGCCTTGTCGAACGACGCTTTGAAGATATAGGGAATGCCCAACGACTGTGCAATCTCGGCAATGCGGCCTGCCGTCTCCATGACCAATTGTTCGCTTTCGATCACACAGGGACCGGCGATCAGAAATGGCGGCTGCCCCTGGCCGGCCTTGAAGGAACCGATATCGACAAGATGTGCCATGATTTTCCGTTTTGTTTCACAGGAGATACTCAAACCGGCTCTGCATTCTCACCCGCCCAACCCTGAGGGCGCCGAGACGCCCTCTTATCCCAAACGAAGGCCGAGAACGCCGTTGAAAGTCGGTTTCAGCATCTCACGTCACTGGCCCAGCTTTTTCCGCAACGCCGCGCCGACGAATCCACTGAACAGCGGATGCGGCC
>JAOUEB010000230.1 GCA_029858925.1 Nitrospira sp. | reverse complement strand
CTTAGGATCCCGTGGGTAACCGTGGGGGTTCAAGTCCCCCCTCTCGCACCATATAGATAGACGATAATGACCGCCAGAGAGCCTCTGGCGATGAAAAGAAGGATTCCCACCCGATGACGATGAAAATGGAAATGACCGAATTAGGTCCCATGAAACGCGCGTTGAAAATTGAGGTGCCGGCCGACGAGGTGACGCAGCGATTCTCCCGGGCTTACGTCGAGCTGAATCGTCAGGTTCGAATTCCTGGTTTTCGACCAGGGAAGGCCCCCTTGGCCATTTTGGAAAAGCGCTACGCCAAAGCGGTAGAGGAGGACGTAATCCGAAGCCTTGTCCCGGATTATTACGATCAAGCCGTCAAGCAGGCGGGGATCAGCCCCGTGGTCGTCGAAATCCCGTCTCTTGATCGCGTCAAAATCAAGAAGGATTCACCGTTTACGTTTACCGCGACCGTTGAAATCAAACCCAAGATCGAGTTGCGCGACTATAAGGCGCCCAGTCCCATTTCTCTTAAACCGGACAAGCGGACTGTGACAGATGAGCAGGTGGACCGCGCGCTGGACGTGTTACGTGAACAGCAGGCTCGACTGGATGCAGCGCCTGCCGGAACTGCTTTGGCCGAAGGTGATTATGCCGTGGTCTCCCTCGAAGGGTTCTTGGATGGCGGGCCGCTCGAAGGAACGAAGAAGGAAGGCCATCTCCACAAGGTTGGCTCAAAGGCTGCCTTGCTCGGAATTGAAATCGACACCCACCTGGTCGGCAAGGTTGAAGGGGGTGTGGTCGAGATTGCTCAGCCCTATCCAGCCGGCCATCCCGACCCGCGGGTCGCGGGCAAGACCGTTCAATTTCGTTTGAGTGTCACGGGAATCAAGCGCAAGAAGCTCCCCGCCGTTGACGACGAATTTGCCAAAGATTGCGGGCCGTACGCCTCGATTCAGGAACTGAAGGATACGTTGCGCGGTGAAATGGAAAAAGCGCTCAAGCGAGACATCGAACAGTCCTACAAGGACACCATTCTCTCGCGCCTGGCCGACACCCATCATTTCGATCTGCCCGAAACCCTTGTGGAGCGGGAACTCGATACGATTGTCCGGCAGAAACTTCAGGAACGGCACCGAAGCAAGGACGCGGACCCGCTCCCTCCGGCAGACGCGGAAGAGAGCAGGCAAATCCGTGAGGAGTATCGGGAGGCTGCGAATCGCCGTGTGAAAGTGGGATTGATCCTCGAAGCCGTTGCGGAAAAAGAAGGCCTGTCCGTCACCGAGGCAGATTTGAACGACGAAGTGACCCGATTGGCATCGGAACTTCGGGTGCCCTTAGCCGACCTGGTGAAAATGATTCAGGCGGGCGGCCAGGATTCCATTGAGAAGTTGCGCACGAAGATTTTGGCAGATCAGGCGCTGGATTTCGTCTATCGCCACGCGGTGATTCAAGGATAGCTACGGTGCCGGCGCATCCTGGCATCAATGCAGGGGAAGGCCGTCGCGGAAAGGATTTGACGACATGTTAGTTCCCATCGTGGTCGAACAAACCAACCGAGGCGAACGCGCCTACGACATCTATTCACGGCTGCTCAAAGACCGCATTATTTTCCTCGGAGCCCCGATCGATGACGTGTTTGCCAATCTGGTGATCGCGCAACTGCTTTTTCTGGAAGCGGAAGATCCTGAGAAAGACATCAATCTCTACGTCAATTCTCCCGGCGGCAGCGTCACGGCCGGATTGGGGATTTATGACACCATGCAATATGTGAAACCGCCGATCAATACGATTTGTCTGGGCCAGGCGGCCAGCATGGGCGCGTTGTTGTTGACAGCCGGCACGAGAGGCAAGCGGTTTTCCCTGCCCAATGCGCGCGTGATGATTCACCAGCCGCTGGGCGGCTTCCAAGGGCAGGCCACGGAAATCGACATTCACGCCAAGGAAATTCTGAAGATCCGGGATCGCCTCAACGAGATCATGGCCAAACATACCGGACAGCCCATCGAAAAAATCGCTCACGATACCGAGCGGGACTATTTCATGTCCGGCGAGGAAGCCAAGCGATACGGGCTCATCGACGAGGTCATCACCCGGCCGCCCAAAGTCGTCAAGGCGGTTGAATCCGGCAACGGCGGTAAAGACGAGGCCAAAAGCAAGTAATACAGGAGGGCACATGGCCAAGCAGGATAAGATGGACCGACATTTACGGTGTTCCTTCTGTGGAAAGAGTCGCGACGAGGTGCGGAAGCTGATCGCCGGGCCGACGGTCTACATCTGCGACGAATGCGTCAACTTGTGCAACGACATCATCGCGGAAGATTGGGAAGAGGCGAAAGAGGAAATCTCCTCCAAGCTCAAAAAACCGGCGGAAATCAAACATCACCTGGATCAATACGTCGTCGGACAGGAGCGCGCCAAGCGAATTCTGTCCGTCGCGGTGCATAACCACTATAAGCGTATTTCGTCCAAGGAGAAAGAAGCCGACGGTATCGAGCTTCAGAAGGGCAATATTCTCGTGGTAGGCCCGACGGGAACCGGGAAGACCCTTCTGGCTCAAACCCTGGCCAAGTATTTGGACGTGCCGTTTACTCTGGCTGATGCGACGACACTGACAGAAGCTGGGTATGTGGGCGAAGATGTCGAAAACATAATCCTGAAACTTCTTCAAGCAGCCGACTACGACGTAGAGCGGGCCGAGCGTGGGATTGTCTACATCGATGAGATCGATAAGATCAGCAGGAAAAGCGACAGCCCTTCTATCACGCGGGATGTGTCCGGTGAAGGGGTCCAGCAGGCGCTGCTGAAACTCATCGAGGGTACTGTTGCCAACGTTCCACCGCAAGGAGGCAGAAAGCATCCCCATCAAGAATTCATCCAGGTCAACACCAGCAACATCCTCTTCATTTGCGGCGGAGCGTTTGTCGGCTTGGAACAGATCATTGAGCAGCGGCTCAATCGGAAGTCCATGGGATTCGGAGCGGAAATTCGAGGGCGAAGCGAGATCCGCTTGGGCGATCTTCTCGCCAAAGTGCAGCCCGAAGATTTCCTCAAGTACGGGCTGATCCCTGAATTTGTCGGACGGCTTCCTGTGGTGGCGACCTTGGAGGAATTGGATGAGCGGGCGCTGATCCGAATCCTCACAGAACCGCGAAACGCGCTCATGAAGCAATACGAGAAGCTGCTATCGTTTGAAAAGGTCAAATTGAGGTTTACCGATGGCGCGTTGGGTGCCGTCGCACGGAAAGCCTATGCGCAAAAGACCGGCGCGCGAGGACTTCGGGCCATCTTGGAAGAGGTTATGTTGGACGTCATGTACGATGCCCCGTCCCAGAAACAGATCAAAGAAGTGGTCATCACCGAAGACGCTATCATGGGGAAAAACCCGCCGATCCGCATCTTTGAACAGGAGATCGACGCCAAGAGCGCGTAACGGCATGCACAATGCGCGGGCTGCTTCTTGAGACAGCAGCCCGCGCGATCTCCGCGTTCCTGCTCCGCGCTGTGTCCATCCGGTCCATCCTATCACCAAGTCCACATTTCCTCTGACGTACAGCTCTCAGCTTTTCCTCGACAATCCGACACACTGCGCTATACTTGCCACATACGAATCTGTCAAAGGGCAAGAAGTGGAAAGGGACGGCTTGTGAAATACCCTATTGCATCCAGCCTCCGTCATCGAGGCAAGGCGCTTGAGCTTGATGAGTCGCGCGAACTGGTCACGCTACTGGGGATCAATGGAGAGCCGATCGGCAGTCTGTCGTGGGACTTCGTCATGGATCAGATCATGGCGTATCGCAAGTTGCCGGTTCAAAAAGAAGTCCGCTCCGAACCG
>JAOUEB010000229.1 GCA_029858925.1 Nitrospira sp. | reverse complement strand
GTCGACGAAGCGGTGCGCATCGCGGGCGCGATCGGGTATCCGGTCATGGTCCGGCCCTCCTATGTGTTGGGCGGCCGCTCGATGCAGATCGTCTATGACGAAGCCGGGTTGTTGGAGTACGTCCGTTCCGCCGTGAAGGCATCGCCGAAACATCCCGTGCTGATCGACAAATACCTGGCCGATGCCATCGAAATCGATGCCGATGCAATCTCGGACGGACAGACGGTCGTCGTAGCGGGGATCATGGAGCATATCGAAGAAGCCGGGGTCCATTCGGGAGATTCGGCCTGTTCGCTGCCGCCCTATACGCTGGAGAAGACCGTCGTGCATGAAATCGAACGCCAAATGAAGCTGTTGGCGCTGAAGCTCGGCGTCGTGGGATTGATGAACGCGCAATTTGCCGTGAAGGACAAGACCGTCTACGTGCTCGAAGTCAATCCACGGGGATCGCGGACGGTGCCCTTTGTAAGCAAAGCGATTGGCGTGCCGTTGGCCAAGCTGGCGATGAAGGTCATGGTCGGGCGGACGCTGAAGGAACTTGGGTTTACCACGGCTCCGCAGCCGGCGCATCTGTCGGTCAAGGAAGCGGTATTTCCCTTCAATAAGTTTCCCGGAGTGGATGTGCTATTGGGGCCGGAGATGAAGTCGACGGGAGAGGTGATGGGCATCGACAGCGACTTCGGTTGGGCGTTTGCCAAGTCGCAGGCCGGCGCCGGCGCCGTGCTTCCGAAGTCGGGAACGGCCTTCATCAGTGTGAAGCCGGACGATCGGCTTATGGCTTTGGATGTCGCCAGGCGGCTTGGGATTCTAGGATTTCGGATCCATGCGACCACCGGAACCGCCGGCTATCTGCGAGAACACGGCGTCGATGTCACCGCAGTCAACAAAGTGAAGGAAGGGCGGCCCCACATTGTCGACCATATCAAGAATGGAGACGTGGCGCTGGTCGTGAATACGGTGAGCACCGCCTCGGCCCATTCCGACTCCCTGTCGATCCGCCGGGAATCGTTGCACAAGGGTTTGTCTTATTACACGACGATGCGGGGAGCGATGGCTGCCGTGCTCGGCATTGAAGCGATGGTGAAAAATGAACTGTCCATCCGTTCTTTGCAGGAGTATCATCAGACCCCTCTTACGCCGGAGTCATGAACGTATGCCGACACCGATTACGAAAAAAGGGTACGAAGCGCTGAAGGCCGAACTGGATCGTTTGCGGAAGGTCGAACGGCCAAAAAACATCGAGGCCATCGCGGAAGCCCGCGCGCACGGTGATCTGAGCGAAAACGCCGAGTACGATGCCGCCAAGGAACGGCAGGGATTCATCGAGTCGCGCATGGCCGAGATCGAAACGAGATTGGCCGACGCCCGTATCATCGAAATCACGGGACGAACCACGGAGACGGTGGTCTTTGGCGCGACCGTGTCGGTGATCGAGCAGGAGTCGCAGTCGAAGAAACGCTATACGCTGGTCGGCCAAGACGAAGCCGACATGAAATTCAACAAGATTTCCGTCCAGTCGCCGGTCGGGCGCGCATTAATTGGGAAACGGGTTGGCGATTTCGTCGAGGTAAAGACTCCAGTGAAGATGGTCGAATATGAGGTCATCGAGATCAAGTTTGAGGAGTTCTAGTTTCAGATACACGTATCTCGTGAAGCGTATCTCGTATCTCTTGCAAGCAAAGATATGGACACGTTCTTTCCGGCCAGCGATTCACGCGTCACTGTTCGACAGGCTCACGGTTCTAAGCAGAGTCGAAGGAAGAGATACGCGTTACGAACGACGAACGACGAACAACGAAGTGACCGTTGATGGCGCCTCGTTTGCCACCTGAAAGAAAACTATTCAAACGGCCTGCCGGCGTGCCGGCACAGCATCCGCTGATCACCCTGCTCACCGACTTTGGCGCGCGCGATCATTTTGTGGCGAGCATGAAGGGAGTCATCCTCTCGATTGCCCCCGCCGCCCAGATCGTCGATGTCTCCCACGACATCTCTCCCCATAAGATCGAGGAAGCGGCGTACGTGATCGAGTCGTGCCACCGGTATTTCCCGGAGGGAACCATCCATGTGACAGTCGTGGACCCCGGTGTAGGAAGCGCCAGACGGCCGATTGTAGTCACCACGTCGCGAAATTACTTTCTGGCCCCTGATAACGGATTGCTCAGCCGGGTATTGTGGGACGAGCGGGACGCGGAGGTGAGGCAGATCGAGAATATGCTCTATCGTCTTCCGTCCGAAGGGGCGACCTTCGATGGGCGAGACCTCTTTGCGCCGGCGGCTGCCTGGCTTGCGATGGGAGAACCGACCACATCGTTCGGTCGCGTTATCGAGGATCCCATCGTGCTTCCGCTGGCCTTTCCGATCATGCAGGACGGGACGCTGATCGGACAGATCGAGCATATCGATCGATTCGGCAATTTGATTACGAACATCACCACGGCGAATGTGCGGGAATGGAGAGAGGCCACCGGGCGGCCGCATCCCGCGGTTCACGTCGGGACCTGTGTCATCGAAGGGCTGGTGGACAGTTACAGCCAAGGCGGACTCGATAGCGCCTCCGCGCTGATCAACAGTTCCGGCAAGCTGGAAATATTTTTGGATCAGCAGAGCGCAGCCCGGCATTTGCGAATCGGTGTGGGCGAAGAGGTGCGTCTTTGTTGATTGGCGCGCCGCAGGCGGATCTTGCATTACGTTATTGTCGGCTGGCGGTAGGTGTTGAGCGGCGGATCTCATCGGAGACTCTTTGGAGCGCGCCGGTCAGATTGTGAAAGATACGATCGAGGTGACGCATCATCTCAGCCTCGGTCTCACCCCACGCCCAAAAGGACAACATGAGCTGTTGCCCACGCTGACGTTCTGGCGGACCGGGCAGGGTGGTAAATTGGGCCGACATGATCGTGGCGCCGATGGCTCCCCATTCAAACAATGGATCGGTCTCGCTCAATGCCTGAGCGGTCGCATTGGTCAGCCGGTGCATCTGCTCCGGCGAGGTATTCAACGCTAGGTTTCGGTACAGGATCATCAGGCGGCCGGAACATTGCAGGGGCGTAGAGGATGGAGTGCCGACAGTAGTAGCTGCGCCGTTGAAGGCAGAATCATTGGACTCAAAGATCGATTCAGGGCCATTGAGCCACTCAAGGAGTCGATAAAATGTTTCGATGGCAGGGTAGGACGTCCACTGCTGCAGATCTTCCAAGGATGACCGGATGAGCTCCGGCTGTGTTTTGAAATCGTAATACCGATATGCTGGATTGGATTCTGCGTCGATCCAGGGGTGCGATCGGGGTTTCAAGGAGTCGGGGTCACTGTGCTCGTAGACCTTCATTTTCCGTCCAATCCCGTGAATGCGCGGCCATAGGCGGACACCTCTACTGTGGCGCACCTTGCATCATAGCAAGTAATCCAGCCCGTCGCAGCACGGTAGCGGCATCTTAGCTATGAGGCGCATGGGCAAGTGCTCGCTTTTCGCCCAGCACAAGATACAATTTCCATTCTCCCCCAGCTCATGCCGAATTCCATTCATAGCTTCGTAACTTCACTCAAATCTCATGAGGTAGGAAACTGAGGGTTGGGAAGTGGAGTGTTATTCCGCATTGGCTCGATTACGGCATGAAGAGGCACTCACTCCGGCAGACGAGACGCAAGCACGAACCCTGTTGCATGCGCTAATGGCGGCATGGACGGAAATCGAGCCAAGGGTTGTCGTGCGAAAACAGGCGTGGCGCGTCCTGCTCTTGCATCCGCTCCGAGTCGTAGATGCGATGCCATTGGCCGCAGCCATCGCGTGGGCAAATGGACAGGCCTCCGGACATGAGTTGGTGTGTTT
>JAOUEB010000228.1 GCA_029858925.1 Nitrospira sp. | reverse complement strand
GCGCCTGCCCTGAGCGCAGTCGAGGGGTCACTGGCCGGCCCGCCGACGCCTCGGCGCAGGGACGTGAAGCGTATCTCGTGAAGCGCATGAACTGTCCCCTCCGAGCCACTTGCCACTTGCCACTCACGACTCATCATTACGTCCGTATGCTCTCAGCCGTCTGACGCCCATCACCGCCCATTGCCTGGTTGATCTGTTGAAACCTACCTAAAGAGTTTCTATAATCGCGCCGGTTCCGGGGTACAGAAAGGCTGTTTCCGTCATGCTCGCCAAGGTTACGAGTGCGGCACTTGTCGGGCTCGATGCCCATCTCGTGGATGTCGAAGTCGATATTGCGGGCGGCCTTCCGCAGTTCTCCGTCGTCGGCTTGCCTGACGCCACCGTCAAGGAAAGCCGTGATCGGGTTCGGTCCGCGTTGAAAAACTCAGGATTTCATTTTCCCGCCAAGCGCATCACCGTCAATCTCGCTCCTGCGGGCATCAAGAAGGAAGGGGCCGGGCTTGACCTGGCCATTGCGATCGGCATTCTGGTCGCCGAAGAGGTGATCCCGCAGGCCGTCCTGAGCCATCGCGTCTTGATCGGAGAGCTGTCGCTGGATGGCCGTGTAAAGCCGATTACGGGCGCCTTGTCGTTCGGGCTTGTCTGCCGCAAAGGGTATGAGCTGCTGCTCCCGGCCGATAACGGTCCTGAAGCCGCGCTGGTTGACGGTGTGCGCGCGTACCCGATTCATACGCTGCCGCAGGCCGTGGAGTTTCTCAACGGGGGCCAAGTCGTCTCGCCGAGTCTGTCCAACTATGGAATCCTGGAGTCCTCCAGGCCGGTGGAGGATGAAGACTTCGCCGATGTCCGAGGCCAGGACCATGCGAAACGTGCGCTCGAAGTCGCGGCGGCGGGTGGACATAATGTCTTGATGGTCGGCCCTCCCGGCTCCGGCAAGACGATGCTGGCGCGCCGCCTGCCTTCGATTCTTCCGCTGTTGGATTTGGAGGAAGCGATTGAAACAACGCGCGTGCATAGCGTCGCCGGGCAACTTGCTCCTGAGCGGCCCCTGTTGATGGTCCGCCCCTTTCGGGCCCCGCATCACAGCATCTCCGATGCCGGCCTGATCGGCGGCGGCACGGTGCCGAAACCGGGCGAAGTGTCGCTTTCGCACAACGGCGTGCTATTTCTCGACGAGTCTCCCGAATTCAAACGGGGTGTGTTGGAAGGGCTGCGTCAGCCGTTGGAAGACGGGCATGTCACGTTGACCAGGGCCAGCGGATCGCTGAAGTATCCCGCGCGGTTTATGTTGATTGCCGCAATGAATCCCTGTCCTTGCGGGTATTATGGGGACAGAACGAAGCCATGCGTCTGCACGGTCACGCAAATTCGCCGCTACCGCGCGAAACTGTCAGGGCCGCTGCTCGATCGGCTGGATATTCATCTGGACGTGCCGCCGGTGCCTGTGCGAGAACTGCGCGCGGAGCTTCCATCGGCAGAAACTTCTGCTGCGATTCGGTCCCGGGTTGTGGCGGCTCGCGATCGCCAGCGCAGGCGGTATCGAAGCGACGGCCTCTATACGAATGCCCAGTTGAAGCCGCGCCACGTGAAGCGGTATTGTGGGCTCGATCCGCCTGCGCTGGATTTGCTCGAGCAGGCCATGACCAGGCTTCGCCTGTCGGCTCGGGCCCATGGACGCATTTTGCGCGTGGCGCGAACCATTGCCGATTTAGCCGACTCTGATAAGATTGACGCTATGCATATCGCAGAAGCCATTCAGTATCGTTCGTTCGACCGCAATCCGGATGCGTGAGGAGTGTAGTGAGTTCGACTGTTAAAGTGTTTCTCTGGTGGTTTGTCCTAGGAGCCACGATGGCGCTCTCCGTCATTATGCTGCAGGGCGGGATCAGGGAAGTCATGGAAGCGCAAGGGTCCGTGTGGGATCTCAAGCTCGCGGAGTTGATGATCACGATCACGGGAGGAGGATTGTTGGCCGGCTGCATCGCCTTGATCCTCGACCGCATCAAGAAAGCGTGAACATGGATATCGAAGTTGGGTCCAATCTCTACAGCAATACCGATGGCACGATCGAAATCGAAGGCGTGCCGCAAATTCAGATGTCCCGGCATCCTTCGACCGGCGCGTTGCTGGTGAGCTTTGCGGTATTCGACTCGACTGGACGGATGCTGGCCAAGATGGTGGACAGCACGCTGATGTTCAATGAGCGGCGCGCCTACGATGTGAGCAAAACGGCCAAGAGTCTGGCCGTCAAGGAATCCGCATCGGGCAAGGTGCTCCTTCAACTCGACGTGAAGGTTTCTGACGTCGTCTCCTTGTCCAAGGGAGAATTCCACACGATGAAAGGGCACTTGCTCGAAGTGTCGGCAAAAGAGTGGAAGATCGACAAGCAGATCAAGAGCGGGCAGACCGTCGATGCGAAAGGCCGCGCCGCAACTATCGGCTAGGCGGCGCGCCTCCATCGGTGACAGTCGGAATCACGATCACGCTGCCATTTTTCACATCCACCGTTGCCGTATCCCCATCCCGCAACTCTCCCCGCACCAGTAACCGCGCGATCGGTGTTTCCACATCCTGCTGAATGAGACGCTTGAGCGGTCTCGCTCCATAGACGGGGTCGTAGCCCCGTTCGCCAAGATGCCGGAGGGCCGCCGAAGTGGGCGCCAGCGTAATCCGCCGTTCATCGAGTCTGCGGCGAAGCCGTTCCAGCTGAATCTCCACGATTTTGACCAGGTGATCGGCTCCCAGCGGATGGAACACCACCGCTTCATCGACCCGATTCAAAAACTCCGGCCTGAAATGGTGTTGGAGTTCGCCCATCACCACCGTCCGCATCTGCTCATAGGAAGCGCCTTGTTGCTGCGCCTCGAGGATGTGGGGGCTGCCGATGTTGGAGGTCATGATCAGCACGGTATTTTTGAAGTCCACCGTGCGGCCCTGGGAATCGGTCAGCCGGCCGTCATCCAGCACTTGCAGCAGAACGTTGAACACGTCGTGATGGGCTTTCTCGATTTCATCGAACAGGATCACGGAGAAGGGGCGCCGACGAACGGCTTCGGTCAGTTGGCCGCCCTCTTCGTAGCCGATATAGCCGGGGGGCGCGCCGATGAGACGGGCCACCGTGTGTTTTTCCATATATTCCGACATGTCGACCCTGACGAGATTGCTCTCGTCGTCGAACAGCACGGTGGCCAGCGCCCGCGCCAGTTCGGTTTTCCCCACGCCGGTGGGGCCAAGAAAGAGGAACGAGCCGATCGGGCGGTTCGGGTCCTTGATGCCGGAGCGCGCGCGCAGCACGGCGTCCGCCACGGCTCGGACGCCTTCATCCTGGCCCACCACACGTTGGTGCAGCAGGTCTTCGAGCTTCAACAGTTTCTCGGTTTCACCTTCGAGAAGGCGGGACACGGGGATGCCCGTCCAGCGGCCGACCACCGCCGCAATCTCGTCCTCATCGACTTCTTCTTTCAGCAGCCTCGATTCGTCCTGCTTTTTTCCCAACTGCTGCTGCTCAATGCCGAGTTCCCGTTCCAACCGGGGCAATTCCCCGTAGCGGAGTTCAGCCACGCGATTGAGGTCGTAGGCCCGCTCCGCCTGCTCGATGTTGCGCTTCACCTCTTCGATCGCTTCGCGCATCTTGCGCAGGCGGGAGACGGAGGCCTTTTCCGATTCCCATCTGGTTTTCAATGCCTGCAGGCCGCGCTGTTTCTCGTCCAATTCCGATTCAAGTGTTGCCAGGCGGGCTGCGCTCGCCGGATCTTTTTCTTTCTTCAGCGCCTCCCGCTCGATTTCCAATTGGAGCACTTTGCGTGAGATCTCGTCCAACTCGGCCGGCAGACTG
>JAOUEB010000227.1 GCA_029858925.1 Nitrospira sp. | reverse complement strand
ATGCGATACGCCCAACCTCTCTGAGTGGCGAAGAGGACCTCATGAAGGGCGAAATGCCAAGCGATTCCGTAGCTCGCACCTCCAGGTCCTCATCGATAACTGTTGTCCGGCATTGCGTGTTGTATCCCGGTAAGGAAATGCAGAGGCTGGCGATTGTGGCGATTCCGCCAGTTGCTAGAAGAACGGTATCCTGAGGAGCATCGCGCACGTCTGTACACACTCTATGTTGCCGACTTTCTTGTCCCACCCCGCCTGGCAGCGTCTGCTGACAGCCCTCTGCATATCCGCCGGTACGGGCTATGGCATTGTGCTTGTGTTCCTGCGCAAACCGCGCTTTCGAGATTTTGATATTCACCGTGAGATCGGGCAATGGTTTCTCGCAGGACAGAATCTGTACGATAGTCCTGTGAGCTACCCCTACATGCCGACTGGCGCCATGTATTTCTCGATGCTCGCCTTAGTGGACCAGAAAACAGGTTTGGCACTGCGCTACATCACTGCGGTCGGGTGTTTGTGGCTGACATGCGTGCTGCTTCATCGAATGCTGCGGGATCGGTTCGAAGAGACGCCTCACACCAATCTCACGTTCAGCGTCATCGCCATTATCCTGGCCGGCCAATTCATTCTTTATGATTTTGATGACGGGGGGCCCCATACTATTCTGTTGGGCATGATCATCGGCGCCGTGTATGCGGTGTGGAGGGGACGGGAGAAGCTAGGAGCGATCTGGCTCGGATTGGCGATCGCTCTAAAAGTAACGCCAGGCTTGTTTCTACTGTTTTTCCTGTGGAAACGCCAGTGGCGGATGGCGTTTTACACGACTGTTGCAACGATGTGCTGGATCGTCTTACCGATTGTCTGGATGGGATCGACAAGCTGGTGGATCCATCAGCAGACATGGATCCAAGTTGCGGCCGGGTCCGCAATCGGCCAGAAAACCTCGTTCGCTCACGCGAACGAAGACAATGTGCGAAACTCCGGCATTCAGCCGGCATTGATGCGATACCTCGTCACTCTACCGCCTGAACATCCTCTTCGAAAAAACGACCCGGGATATGTGGCGGTGTTCGACCTGCCGTCGGCAGTTGCGCAAATACTGGTTGCCGCCGCCGTTCTAGCCATGGTCCTCTTGTTCGGCCGCGTGGCCAGGCATCCTTACAAAGGCCCCGGTGATCCCAATTGGGCGTGGGAATGCAGCAGTCTGCTCATCCTGATGTTGCTGCTCTCTCCTCTCACCTGGATTCAACATCTCCCCTGGCTTGTCCCAGCTCTCTATTGCATTGTGTTCAAGAGTTCCACCCGTGACGGGCTGACAATTCTGGCCAAGATTGCTATGGGGTTTTATGTATTGATAGCGATTGTTCTCAACTATGAAGTACTGGGCAAGCGTAACTTTCTGGTGTTTCTCAGTTTTAAACCGTTTGCAATCGGTATGTTGTTGGTTTTCGCGGCCTTGATGTTCCAGTCCAAAGGCGCCGTGAGACTCTCACAGAATCCATCTGAACCGGTGTCGTAAGTGGAGCGCAGCCGGACTGCTACGGCCTCACATGCCCTGAGAATGGGGGCGTTGCTTGACTTCGCACTGCTTCTGCCGGCATTGGGAAAATAGAGGGTTCATCGAAGCGCGGCATACTCACTGGCCTTGTTCAGATGAGTCAAATCCACTCGAAATCTACATGCCGTTGAATGTTTCCACGAGCGGCGTCTTGCCATCCCATAGTTTGTGAGGAGGCAGTGACTGGTCCGATGCTCAGTCTGGCAAGTAGGTCGTTAGAATGGGAGTAGTGCTTGATCCAACTTCCCCATGTTGGAACAATGTTAGAATTGCCTCTACGGCAGTCTCGATGTCGGCCCTTGACCAGGAGTATTTCAATGAGGCGTAAATCTATCGGTGGATCGAGGTCCAAAGTCATGATCGATGTTCCCGTCGAACTGGACATGATCCTCAAGCGCCTTAGGGTAGATTCCGTGGCTCGCGTGGCCGACCAGGAGCTGTGGCAGTAGGCCCGCCAGGTGGCATTGGCGGATCGGATCGCGGCGTGTCGCGGCAAGAAAATTGACGGGTGTCGATAGGGGATGTTAGAATCCGAACGTTCGTAAGTGTCTAGACCGGCGGCGGTTCGCCGCCGTTACCGCTACAGATTGAGCAGAAGGAGATCGGAATGGCCGTTCCCGTATCTCAGATGTACACCGTTGCCAGCTATGTCCTCTCGAAGAAACTGAAGGGCATCAAACGGTATCCTCTGGTATTGATGCTCGAACCATTGTTCCGCTGCAACCTGGCTTGTGCCGGCTGCGGCAAGATCCAGTATCCAGACCACGTTCTTGATAAACGATTGACTCCGGAGCAGTGCTGGGCTGCAGCAGAGGAATGTGGTGCGCCGATTGTCGCGGTTCCTGGCGGTGAGCCGCTCATCCATCCGGAGATCGGGCGGATCGTCGAGGGGTTGGTGGCCCAGAAGCGGTATCTCTATGTCTGTACCAATGCCATCTTACTCGAGCGCAAGCTGAAAGAGTTCAAGCCGTCGCAGTATCTGACCTTCAGTGTTCACATGGACGGATTGAAGAACGAGCATGATCTGGCCGTCTGCCGAGACGGGGTGTACGAGGTTGCCGTCAAGGCGATCAAGGAAGCCTTGAGATTGGGCCATCGGGTGACGACGAATACTACGCTGTTCGATGATGCCAATCCGGATCGGGTGCGCCAGTTCTTCGATGAAATGATGGCTCTCGGCGTCGAAGGCATGATGATTTCGCCCGGCTATAGCTATCAAAAGGCTCCGGACAAGCAACATTTCTTGAAGAAGGCCAAGACCCAAGAGTTGTTCTCGAAGATCCTCAGCCGGCCGAAGGGGTCTTGGAAGTTCAACCAGTCGCCGCTCTTCCTGGATTTTCTGATGGGGAAGAAAGAGTATCAGTGCACGCCCTGGGGGAATCCCACGTACAACGTGTTCGGCTGGCAGAAACCCTGCTATCTCTTGCAGGAGGGTTATGCGAAAAGCTTCCGCGAGCTGCTGGAGACCACTGAGTGGGAGGACTATGGCACGAGTAGGAATGAGAAGTGTGCCGAGTGCATGGTCCATTGTGGATATGAGCCTTCGGCGGTGAGCGATACGTTTGGCACGGTGTCAGGTTTTGTGCGCACGGCAAAGTTGACCATGATTCCCACCTCGCGATAACCGCGGCATGTACCATTCGTCAGAAGGGGGTCACGATTCCGATGAATGATTTACAGTTGATGGGTTGTCGGTTAACGAATGATGGCATTCAACCATGACTGATACGAAGGTTCACGACAGTAGCGTCTCCGGCTCACCCGAAGGACGGGTCTTTCGACCGGCGTCTGAAGCTGAGCTAGCTCAAGCCGTCGAACTGGCCCTCGATTATCGCGGCGATGTTACCCTGGAACTGACGTCGGGTGAGCTCGTCGTCGGGTATCTCTTCAACCGACAGACGAAGGGCGCGGCCCTCTCGATCGAATTCTTTCCCGAAGACAGTCCTGCCCCTCGGGTCATTCCCTGTTCGACGATCGCGTCGATCGCCTTTACGGGTGAAGACACGGCGAGCGGCAAGTCGTGGGAGGCCTGGGCATCGAAAAAAGAATCCGAGCGCCGGGCCGACGCGCAGCGGGTTGAAGAGGACGCTCGCGCCCGCGGCCTTCTCTGATTTGCTTTCTTCCGAACTCCTCTCTTGCAATCCCCGATTCCGCCGTTCTTTTCTTTGTCGTTCGTGAAGCGTATCTCGCAAACAAAGATGAGAGCCGCTGTCCTTCAGCTCTGCGCTTCACGGAGGACGTCGATTTGAGGAGTTTCGAGACAAACCGCCATGAAAAGCGGAAGCTGGATGTTCAGGATACTTCCATCGCCTCGCATGC
>JAOUEB010000225.1 GCA_029858925.1 Nitrospira sp. | reverse complement strand
CGGTCATGGATGGTTGGGGCTCAGATCCGTCCGGCAAGATAACGGTCGGCCATGATACGACTCGCGTTCGTTCTCCGGCAGGATCTGTCGGCCGACTGGTGGAAAATTCAGGCGTGTCGTGTGGACCATACGTCCGAATCTTCCACCCGTGCCGTTATGCCGTCAGGACCGCTGCCGCCGCCGGCTTCTGGACAAACTCCTTGTAGCCGTAGCGCTCCGTCAAGTACGCCTTGGCTTCGTCGCTGACGTACTCGGTGAATTTGTAGCGATCATCTTCGACGGTCTTGGCATCCGCCATCACCTGGTCGGTCGGGATCGCATACTCGATGTTGCAGGACGTATAGGCTTGAATATAGGTCGGACCGACCTCTCGTGCGATCAGGACCGCCTTCTTGATACAACTTTCCACCCGCCGTGGATTGTTGGGCACGACGGTGGCGATGTAGGCGCAGCCGGCGATCTTCGCCATGGCGACCATGTCCATCTTTTCGAATTTCTTGCCGAGCGGGGCCATCTTGAGCACCGCGCCTCTGACCGTCATGCCGCTCTCTTGTCCGCCCGTATTGCCGTAGACTTCGTTATCCAGCATGATCGTCGTGAACCGTTCCTTCCGGAACCAGGAATGGAGGACTTGTTGAAAACCGATATCGGCCGTGCCGCCGTCACCGGCCATCACGACGACATCCTTGGGCTGGTCGCCGAACCGGATCCGCAATCCGCGCGACAACCCGCTGGCAACCCCGTTCTGATCGCCGTAATTGCCGTACACGAAGGGAATGGCGGCCTGTGAAATGGCCAGTCGGCCGCATCCGGCTGTCCCGACCGTAATCGTGTCTTCGGGATTCGGGAAGGCGATAATGGCTAACCGGATGAACAGGGTCATGGCGCACCCGGCGCACATAGGATGCTCCTCGAGAATTTCTTTGAAGCTACCCATCTGCGAGACCGTCGTTTTCTTCCCGAAGGGACCGTGCTCCACCATATCCCGATATTCTTTCGGCATGAACACGTCGAATCCTGGCGTGAATTTCACATAATTGAGACTCATTCGACACCTCACTCTCTCTGTGACCCGCGGTTGCGGGGGTAATGTATATGGCTGTTACGAAACCAACTGTTTCGCGGCGGCTTTCTTGTCTTTCGCCTTGGCAGCGATGTCTGCCAGGAGCGCCTTCGCAGGCTCACTGATATATTCCTTGAACGCAAACCGCTCGTTCGGTTTCTCCGCGTCGCGCATTTCCTGTAATCCCTCCTGGCTGTCCTTGCCGATCTCCAAAATGCAGGGCGTGTAGAGCTGGAGATAGGTTGGGCCGATTTCCCGCGCGATCAAGACCGCGTTGCGCACGACCCGCTCGACGAGCGATGGTTTGCTCACCGTGCAGTTCACGATGTAATGGCAGCCGGATTCCCGTGCGATCTCCGGAAGGCGCACCTTGTCGAAGAGTTTGCCGACCGGAGCCATTTTGGCGACGAACCCTTTCTGCATGAGTCCGCTTTCCTGCCCGCCGGTATTGGCGTACAGTTCGTTGTCGAAGCAAATGGTGGTGAATTTCTCCTGCCGGAACCACGCCTGGAGTGTCATGTCCAGGCCGATGTCCACCGTCGCGCCGTCTCCCGCCAGTACGACCACATCCTTGATGCGATTCGGGAAGCGGACCGTCAAGGCCCGCTTTAACCCGGACGCCACCGCGTTCTGATTGCCGAACAGCGAGTGGATGTTGTGGATGGCGACGTGCGGAAACACCAGGCTGGTGCAGCCGGTTGAGCCGACCATGACGGTATCTTCCGGATTGGGCAGCGCGGCGAGAATGTACCGAAACGCCATGGATTCGGGGCACCCGGCGCACAACGAGTGTTGTTCGAGGAGTTCCTTGGATGTCCCGATATCTTTCCATCCCCGGTCTTCCTTACCATAGGTGGCATGGTTGACCAGATCCTGATAGTCCGGCGGCATAATGTCGTAGAGATCCGGTGATATGGTGATGCGTTCCTTGCTCATGGTGTTCTCTCCTCTCAGCCCTGCTGAGCGCCACGGTGCGCTCTGTTGGGGTCATCCCGTCCTTCGACGTTCGCGTCATGTTCAACTCCCGCGTCCGGCCAGCACGCCGGATCGCATCCCGATCGCTTTCTTGATTTCCTCCACGATGATTTCCGGCGGCATGGTCATGCCCCCACAGACGCGTGGTCCGGCAATGATCCGCTCGGTGTAGGGGAGCGTGGCTTTGAGTTCTCGCGCCAGCCACCCGATGACATTGAACTCCGGCACAATGATATGTGAGGCATGCTTAGTCGCTTCGCGCAGTTCTTCCTCCGGCCAGGGCCGCAGGGTCTTGATCTTGACCAGTCCGACACGAATCCCTTCATCGGCCAACAGGCGGATGGCCTCCCGCCCTTGGGAGACCGCTGTTCCCGACGAGACGATGAGGATGTCGGCATCGACGTTCTCCGTCTCGATCAGACCGTCAAGCCAGGCGATCGTGTGTTTGCGGGACCGTTCCGCAGCAGCCCAGACTTCCTGTTGCCAGCTCGCGTGCGTAGCGTAGCTGATGTAGTTGCTTTTCATCACGAAGGGATCGCGCATCATCCGAACCGGCGGACATTCCATGTCCATGCAGGGCACCGGGGACCGATAGGGATCGTAGGGCGGCAGGCACATATCGACGGGAGTCAGGTCAACCGTATCCTTCGTATGGGTTACGAAAAAGCCATCGCAACAGAGGGCCAAGGGGAGGTGGACATCCGGCTCCTCCGACACCATGTAACCCTTGAGAATCCAGTCATAGAAATCCTGTGCGGTTTCTGCGTGCCAGACCAACATCCCGGTCTGCATAAGATAGGCAATCTCGATCGTATCCGGCTGAATCGAGAGCGGTGAATTGATCCCTCGACAGGTCACGATACATTGGATCGGCAATCTGGACCCGGCCCACATCGGGAAGTTTTCCATGGCTCGCAGGGTTCCCGGCCCGGCGGTCGTCGTGAAGACACGGGCCCCGCCGAAGGCGGCGCCGGCGCACTGTGACATGACCGCAAATTCGCTCTCCCCGCGGAAATAATCTCCGATATAGCCCTCGGCAAAGAGCTCCCCGCACAGGGCGGCCGCCTCGCTCTGAGGCGTAATGGGATAGGCCACCATCACATCGACGTTCGCGCGTCTGACGGCTTCCTTGATGACTTCGCTGCCGGTAAAGAACGACGGCGTGCGAGGCGCCTCGCTCATCATCACGCGTGGATCGGTGATGACTTGGCCTTTTCTATTCGTAGTTCCGATGAGTGACGGGGTTTCCATGATCCAGTCTCCTTATCATTCGCTCGCATGTCCGATCCGATGACCGAATGCGAGGACCTTATGCGCTGAATGAACTGCCGCAGCCACAGGTTGTTTTCGCCTGCGGGTTCTTGATCGCAAAGCCGGATCCTTGCACCGTGTCCTGGAAATCGACTTCGCAGCCGGCCAGCAGTGGGGCGCTCTGGGAGTCCATGATGACCTTGACGTCGCCCTTTTCGATCACGGTGTCGTCGTCATCCATCTTGGACTCAAAGGCCATCCCGTACTGGTAGCCATGGCAGCCGCCGCCCTTCACGTACACGCGCAGCCCAATCGTGTCCGTTTCTTCTTGCATAAGTTCGCGAATCTTCTCTTCAGCCGTCGGCGTGATGGAGATCATAGTTGCGCTCCTTTTCTGCATTGACTGACATGCCCGGCGCATACACCTCGACCCAGGGGCGAGGTGGGACATTTCTCGTAGCCAGACGCGGGAACCGCCTCAGGTTAGAGGAATGCACGACAAGCGTTTCGGAGGACACTCTGGCGTAGAAGCGGCGGAGACCAGGGAATCAGTCGCGCAGGAAGGGAAGATGACGCGCGAGGGACAGGACAGTCGGCGT
>JAOUEB010000226.1 GCA_029858925.1 Nitrospira sp. | reverse complement strand
TGAAAGCCCGGCGTTCCCGCACCTGAATCTCGGCCGCGTTTACGAACGAAAAGGGCAATGGACGGAGGCCATCGACTCGTACAAGAAGGCGCTGGCCCTCAATCCGAATTACGCCCTCGCCAAGAAAGCGCTGGGACGGTTGATTAGCTCGTTGAACTAACACGGGTTTTTTGGTTCATTTGGTTTATCTGGTCTATCTGGTTTGTCTCGACTCGGAGAGTGTGGTTGAACTTTACTAGCCCTTCTTAACAAAATAACCAAAGAAACAAGACAAACCGAATGAACAAAACAAACCAGAAGACCGTTCTCGTCGCCGTCAACGATATCTTTTTCTACACGAAAGTCCGTGACGCCTTGCTCCCCCACGGCTACCGGCTTGAGAAAGCGCGGGCGCAGCAGGACGTCCTGGAGAAAGCCTCGACCACACACCCGTCCGTGGTGCTCCTCGACATGAATGACAGAACCGTCGATGCCTTTCAGGCATTGGAGACGTTGAAAGCCGATCCGCGCGTCAACGCTATTCCGGTTTTGGCCTACGCGAACCATGAAGACGTGGAGACATGGAACAGAGCCAGGGCGCTCGGCGTCACGAAAATTGTATCGCGGAACGAAATGTCGGCGCGCACGAGAGAACTGGTGGAAGAATTGGTCACGTTAGGCGTGAGGGGTGAGGCGTGAGCGGTTTTATAACAGAAACAGACCGGACCGCTCGCCTTACGCCTCACTTTTCACCCCTTACGGACTCACAATGAAACACTCCCTTCTTCATAACCAACATGCACAGCTGGGCGCTTCCTTTGAAGACGTGGCCGGCTGGGAAGTGCCCGCTCACTATGGCGACGTGGCGGCGGAGCACCGGGCTGTGCGCCAAACCGTGGGGATCGCTGACCTCTCCCATCGCGGCAAGATCAGGGTGACGGGCGACGACCGCGTCAAATGGCTGCAAAGCATCATCAGCAACGACATTCTTTCGCTCAAGCCAGGCCACGGCCTGTATTCCAGCCTGTTGACCCACAAGGGCAAAATGCTCACCTATTTCCGCCTGTACATGCAGAGCGAAGCCGTCATGCTGGAAGACGTGGGCGAGATCGGCGAGACGACGTTTCAAACCTTACGCAAGTTTCTGCTCTACGGCACCAAGGCGAAAATGGAGAATGGCGCGGAGAGCTGGGGGCTGCTGCTGGTCAGCGGACCCAAAGCCACCCAAGTCATCCAATCCGCCTTCGGCGTCGATGCCACCTTCCTGAAGCCGATGCATTTCGTCATGGCACAGATCGGCGGGAGCCAGGCCCTGGTGCTTTGTACGGAAGAAACGGGCGAGACGGATATCGAGATCCTGCTTCCAGTCGCCGGCCTGTCCGCCGCATGGAGCGCGGTGCTGGAGGCGGGAACCAAATTCGGCATCAAACCGGTCGGTGCCCAGGCTCTGGAAGCCTTGCGCATAGAAGCCGGCATTCCCAAAGCCGGCCCTGATTTGAACGAAGAGATCGTCCCACCGGAAGCGAATCTGGAAGGAAAGGCCTTCAGCCTCAGCAAGGGCTGTTACCCCGGCCAGGAAGTGGTCGCGCGGATGGATACCTACGGCAACGTGCGACGCCATCTCGTGGGTCTCGTGGTGAAGGATTCCACGGTGCCCCCCAAGGGCGCGAAACTCTTCAGTGGCGATCGTGAAGTTGGCTGGATCAGCAGCGCCGCCCATTCGCCGCAGCTCAATCAGGTGATTGCCTTCGGATTTCCGCTACGGGATTTCAGTAAGCCCGGCACCGTCCTATCGATTGAGATCGAAGGCGCACGCCACGAGGCCACGGTGCATACACTACCTTTTTACAGCCGCGCGTAACCGAAGAAACCTGTCCGCCGGTCACTCAACCCCTAGTCCAGTGCTAAATTGCGCTTCAGAAGGCGCCCGCGTGCCTTTTGTATAAGCTTGTGGATCATGAAGACCGATCTTCTCCAGCGCATTACCATTGAACCAGGCAAATGCGGCGGTCGCCCTTGCATCCGCGGCATGCGCATCCGTGTTCAGGACATCCTGGATATGCTGGCTGCCGGCACATCCGAAGATGAGATCCTGCGCGACTCCCCCTACTTGGAGCGTGACGACATTCGAGCCGCGATCACCTACGCCGCTGCATAGTAGCGGCTTCCCGCCGGCGAGGCTCTCATCGAAGTGGTCTGACGCCTCACAGTTTCATTGACCCGAGCTACACGAAGCAATCATGCCGCCTGAAGTGAATTAGGCAGGAACAGCCTTCGGCCTGACCAATGCAGGAGTAATGGAATCCAACCCCTTATCTACCTCCCTATACCCATGTGCTCAATCGAGGCGGAAACGGTGTGGCGAGCCCGGCTGATCGGTTATGACCGCCTCCGACCAGCCCTCTCTATGAGGAGTTGATGATGGGTAGACCGCAGGCCAATGTCTGAATACACCGCGAGGCTTCGCCGTCTATCGCGAGCTGAGAGAGTATCAAGGGGTAGACTTGCGCGTCGCATTAGGTGCGCATGAACAGGTTGTTGAACAAAGGATGCACGTCGCTGAGGGACGAGAACAGCAGCGATTTGATCGTGAAGAGCACGGCTACAAACAAGGCCAGGACGGCTACTTCGGCGCTAACTTCGCGCGTATGAGATGGCAGCTTAGCGGAGACGAGTACGTGAGGAAAATCATGGTTGAATTAGAAATTCCGGAGATGGCACTTCATCGGGCTGGAGGTGCCCTCCAAGCCCACCTGTCGGCGCGAATTGAGACGACGCAATGATGTAGAAACAACGATGCCTAACCCCTCGTTCGAGGCGAGGCCCAACGGCAAGCCACCGGGCCAGCCTCAACTCGAACGTTATGCAGTTCGCACCAAAGTTGGGTCGAGGACGATTGACATGGATACTGTTCTCCTCACTACCGGGCTCGCATGCGTGATTGCCGCGATTGTCGGGGGCGGATTAAAGGCCTTCGGAATGGAGCTACCCATTCTCCGGTCCCTGCCACGGCAAGTTTTGCTGGGAGCTGTGGGGATTGCATTGATTGGGGGAGTCTTCCTATTCATACAATAAAACACGAGCGAGATAAGGTACCGCCTGTCCCGGTCACCCATGAACCCACGCCCTCAAGCCCTTCCCCCGAGGGAGGAAAAGAGCGACCGCATACTCAACACGGCGCAAAATATGCTGATTGCGATCCAGCACGTCCGCAGCTACGCAACCCAGAGTAGGTCAAGGAATAGTTCGAGCTGTTAGCCATCGGCGCGCATGGCAGTGATTGGGAACTAGCCGCACTCACGGACGCTACCATTCGTGAAAATCTATGCGGGCCGCTGGTCGCACGAGGCTATACACCCGAACGTATATACACGATGTCATTAAATGATTTGCGGGCATCCGCGATTCAGCACAAGCTAATCCCTCAAGTGCAGTATCGCCCATGAGCATTTAGGCCCGTTGCAGGGATCACGTCTTATCAAGGGGCAACAAACGATTCAGATCTTGCCCTGTGCATAACCGTATGGCAGAGCAGGTCTCATGGCGCGACCGCTGCGTATCGAATTTCTCGGAACCCTCTACCACGTCACCGCTCGATGCGATTCCCAGCAACACATCTTCCTGGATGACAAGGACCAGCATGGCTTTATCTTGGTGCTGGAGCGCGTCGTGTCCCGCTTTCGTCTGCTGCTGCACACTTACCGCTTGATGGATAATCACTTCCATCTCGTGGTGGAAACGCCCGAGGCCAATCTGTCGAAAGCGATGCGCCAGATCAACGGCATCTCCACTCCGGTCTTGACCAGCCGTCACGACTGGGGCGTCCAGGTCCCGCAAGGCCGCTTCAAAGTGATCGTGGTGATCGGGACCGCTACCTGCGGGAGCTGTGCCAGTCCGTCGTTCTGAATC
>JAOUEB010000224.1 GCA_029858925.1 Nitrospira sp. | reverse complement strand
CGAATATACCGGGCGCATTCTCGGCGATCGCTCCTGGGAGCAAGGCTTGCACCAGATGATTGAGTTGAAAGAAGGGTGCCCCGTGACTCCTATGCAAGCGGCATTGGCTCGGATTACGTATCAGCGTTTTTTTCGCCGCTACTTATGGCTCGCCGGAATGAGCGGGACTGCACAGGAAGTTGCCGGGGAGTTGTGGAGGGTCTATCGACTGGCAACCGTGACCATTCCAACGAACAAACCATTGCAGCGCCGCATGGAGGGCGAGTATCTGTTTTCGACGGCGAACGAGAAATGGGCGGCTGCCGTGGGGAGGATCAAGGAATTGTCGAGTGCCGGGAGGCCGGTGTTGGTTGGAACCCGCTCGGTCGCTGCGTCGGAACAGCTCAGCGGTCTCCTGACCGAGGCGGCTGTTCCACACATGGTGCTGAATGCGAGACAGGATCAGGAGGAGGCGGCGGTGGTGGCAGGGGCCGGGGAACCAGGGCGCGTGACGGTGGCGACCAATATGGCGGGACGCGGGACGGATATCAAACTTGGTCCCGGGGTGGCTATGGCCGGTGGATTGGACGTCTTGGCCACGGAGCGCCACGAAGCCAGCCGGATCGATCGGCAGCTGTATGGGCGTTGCGGCAGGCAGGGAGATCCAGGCAGTTTTGAGGCCATGTCTGCGCTGGAAGACGAACTGATGGCATCATCCCGAAGTCATGTCTGGCAAGCGGCGGCTAGGTGGGCGATGAGGTTTGACCGTCCGCTCAAAGGGTGGGTCGCGTCGTTCTTGGTCCGGCAGGCCCAGGTGTCGGCCGAACGGCTGCATGCGAGTATTCGTCGCGAGCTTCTCAAGAATGAGGATCAGTTGGAATCGTCGCTGGCGTTTTCCGGCCGGTTGGAGTGAGGGAGAAGGAGGTCATTGTGGAGGGGCGCAAAGGAAAACGATCTGTCGTGATGGCGGTGTTGTGCACGGTGGTGACGGTGTCGAATGTCGGCGCGGCGGGGCAGGACTTGAATTGCCTAATCCAGCCCCATGTCGTGATCACGATCACGACTCCAGTCGGCGGTTTATTGGAAACGGTACAGGTCGACCGCGGTGATTTGGTCGAAGAAGGACAGATCTTGGCGACGCTGGATACGCGTGTCGAACGAGCTTCAGGGGCCGTCCAGCATGCGCAGGCGGAATTGAGCAACCGTCGCCTGGCGGATTTGGAACTGCAGCGGACATCGATGGAAGTCGCGCTGCGCACGATCAAGAGTCCGGTGAACGGGGTGGTCGTCGAGCGGTTCATGCATCCGGGAGAATTTCCGAAACAAGAGAAAATATTGAAGATTGCGCAGATCGATCCGCTGCGCGTGGAGGTGTATGCGCCGGTCGCGATGATCGGGAAGGTCGTGGTGGGCATGACGGCGTACGTCATGCCGGAGCCTCCCCTGACCGGCGAGTACAGGGCCAAAGTCACCGTGGTGGATCGAGTCGCGGATGCGGCGAGCGGGACTTTCGGTGTTCGTTTGGAACTGCCGAATGGCGGCCTGAAACTCCCTGCCGGGCTGAAGTGCACGGTTCGATTCGGGAAAGGCAAGGGATAACGTGGGCAGTGAACGGTGGAGTAGGTAGCCATATGTGGATCAAGACAAGAGAATGGAAGTCCGGAACAGGGCGAATCGTGGCAGGGGCGGCGCTGGGCGTCTATGGCCTCTTGGGCGGGTGGGGCGAAACGCTCGTGTGGGCAAAGGATTTGGCATGTGTCATGAAACCTTTCCTGGAAGTGTCCGTCGGACCTCCTGTCGAAGGCATCATCCAGGCCGTGCATGTGGAACGGGGGGATTGGGTCAGTCAGGGACAAATCATCGTCACTCTGGAGGCGAGCGTGGAAGAGGCCGCCGTCGCGTTGGCCAAGGCCAAGGCCGAGGCCGAAGCCACAATCAAGAGCACTCAGGCCAAAGTTGCCTTCAGCACAAGAAAGCTTGAACGGGCGATGGACTTGCACAAGTCCAATTCCATCGCGAAACACGAAGTCGATGAAGCGCAAACGGAAAAGATTTTGGCGGAGATGGCTCATCAGGAGGCTGTCGAAAATAAACAGGTGGCTGAGCTTGAGTGGAAGCGAGCGACGGCGGCGCTGAATCTGCACCGTATCCGCAGTCCATTGTCTGGAATGGTCGTCGAACGGTTGCTGTCTCCAGGGGAACTGGCGCGCCAGACGCCGATCTTGAAGCTTGCCCAAATCGATCCGTTGCGGGTGGAGGTCTTCGCTCCGTTGAGCTGGCTCGGGAAATTGCAATCCGGCATGAAAGGCGAGGTTCGTCCGGAAGGCAGTGAGACCACCTATGAGGCAAAGGTCACCGTCGTCAACCGCGTCGCCGACAGCGCGAGCGGCACGTTTGGCGTTCGGCTTGAGATGCCCAATCCCAACAATGCGTTGCCATCCGGTCTGGGGTGTACGGTGGACTTCCACCAGCGGCCATAGAGCAATGGAAGAGGAGAACCGTATGCATCAGCACGCTCAAAGGATGTGCCCCTCCTGGCTAGTATCGTCGTTGGAGAAGCGGGGGAGAGCCGTTCTGCGCGGCCTTACGATCGCGACGTTGACCGGAAGCGGTCTCCTCGCGTCGTTCGACGCTGTTGCCCAGACCCCAATACAGGCGAGCGGTGAGTTAACCGAGGAACAGCTTCCAACTCTTCAGCTGAGTTTGACCGAGGCCATTCAAGCTGCCCTCGACAACAATCCGAATATCAGGCTCTTTCGCGAGCGGATCCTTGCGGCTAAGTCCGCTTCAAGAACTCAATTGGGCGCGTTGCTCCCCAACGTGGCCTCCACCGGTAAATTCAACAATCAGACATTTTTCCTCGGCACGATTGGCGGCGCGCCGGTTAGGACGGATCCCTTCGACATCGTCGATGGACGCGCATCGATGACGCAATCACTATTCAGCCTCAGTTTGATCAATCGGTGGCGGGCATCGCGATCCGCCTTTGAGGTCGCGGAGTTGGAGTCCGCCACGAGCAAGAACGACACCGGAGCCTCCGTCGGGCTTCACTACTTCGAGACACTCCGGCACCAAGAGACGCTTGCAGCTCGGCGGGCCAACGTCGCACTCTATGAAGACCTCGTGGATTTCGTCAAAAGCCGGCAAAGCGGCGGCATGGCGATGGGGTTGGACACGGCGCGGCTTGAAAGCCAGCTTGAGAACGAGCGGCAACGGCTTGAGATAGCTAGAGGGGACATGGAGCGGGCCAAGCTGATCCTCTTGAACACGATCGGGATCGGGTTTGATGCCAAACTGGCGTTGACGGACGAAATGAAAGGCTACGACGGCGCGATTCCCCATCTGGAAAGCGCGCTCGAAACGGCACTCAGCGAACGTCCAGAGATGAAGGCGCAACTGCAACGGATCAGGACCGCGGAACTGACCCTGAGCGCCGCCAAGGGCGAGCGGCTTCCCTCATTGTCGGGGCAAGGAGACTATGGCCTGATTGGAAACAAGATTGACAATAATCTGGGCACCTACAACGTAGGAGTGCTCTTGTCCGTTCCAATTTACGACGGAGGGCAGCGCGAGGGACGCATCGGAGAGGTTCACAGCCAGTTGAATCAGGAAACCATCAAGTTGGCTCTGGTGAAGAACCAGGTCATCATGGAGCTTCGAGAGGCCTTGGTGACCCTCAAGGCTTCCATGGAACAGCTGCGCATTGCGAAAAACGGGCTAACCGCTTCGATGACCGAGTTGACCCTTGCACGAGAACGATTTCGTGTCTTGAGTTCCAATACGCTGGAATTGTCCAATGCGCTCTTCTCGCTGGTTCGGGCGCGGGATAACATGATCGATGCGCTCTTTCGGGTGAATGCCTCACGGGTCAATCTGGCGAGAGCACGGGGAGAAGCTGCAGCCATTCGATAGCACAGGCGACAG
>JAOUEB010000223.1 GCA_029858925.1 Nitrospira sp. | reverse complement strand
GCGGGCCAAGTGGATCGATGTTGAGGACGCGATCTCCCTGTGGCCCGATAAGGAGCGGGAACTCCGGGCGTTCATGCACGGGCACGAGTACGAAATGACGGTAGACCCTGGCATGCTCAACGATTCTAACGCGCTCTACCTCGACCGCTCCCGGAAGCGGATCAGGCCGGTGGAGACGTGGTACAAGCGCAAAATCAAGAAATACGTCATTTTGACAAAAGACGGCTCCCTGACGTTTACTACGCCGCTGAACAAGGACGTGGCTGACCAGGCCGTGAAGCAGCTCCCGAAGGGGGCCTTCATGACGGAGCCGATGTACGTCGATCAAATGTGGCTGGGTGTCCATATCGGGGGGCTCCTCATCCATCACGACCGCTCCCCGTATAAGCATACCCGGTTTCCGTTTGTGCCGCTGTTTGCCGACCGCAAGAACAACGGCGAGCCGTTTGGGTTGGCGCGGAACATCGTGCCAATGAACGAGGCCATCAATAAGCGGAAATCCAAAGCCCTTAATATGCTCTCGAACCGCCGGATTATTGCGGAAAAGGGCGCCCTCAGCGACCCGTCCAATGCCGCCGTGGAGAACGCGAAGGCCGACGGCTATATCGAAGTTGAGAACGGGGCGCTCTCTGGACAGCGGATTGTCTTCCCGGACAATCAGGACATCGGCCAGGCACAAGTGATGCTCCTGCAAGACGATAAGGCGTCCATGCCGAGGGTGTCGGGGATCTCCGACGAATCGCTGGGGATGCGGACGGAAGTCCGCTCCGGTGCTGGCATTGCTCGCAAGCAGGCGATGACCTCGCTTATTACCAATCCCGTCGTGCAGAACCTGCGACGCTTCCGGTTTGAACGTACCAAGCTCGTGTATGAGCTTGGGAAAGAAGTCTATACCGAAGAAGTCACGTTCCAGGTGACAGACGACCCGGATAGTGTCCGGATCGTTCAGTTGACGAAAGACGATATTGTGAAGATCAAGGAGCGCCATTACGACCTCGTGATTGTGGACAGTCCCGACTATACGACCGTCCGCGAGCAAGAGCTGGAAATGGTCATGCAAACGCTCCCGCAGATCGCTACGCTCGGCCCCGGCTTCGGCAAGTTCGTCCTTGAACTCACGAACCTTCGGAACAAGAAGGGCTTGCAGAAGATGCTGGATCAGATGAGCCAGCCGCCGCCGCAGCAACCCAAGATTGCCATGTCGATGAAATGGGAAGAGTTGGGACCGGAGGAAAAAGCCTGGTTTGCCCTTCAAGCCTTCCAAGATCCGGACTTCGCCAAGATCCTGGTTGGGAAGGGTGCGGACCCGGCCTTCCTCGCCAAGATCAAGGGCGGACTGGCAGAAACCAAAATCAAGGAAGGCACGCGGGCACAAGTCGAGCGGGGCAAGGTGGACTTCGCCGCGATGCAGACCGCTATGGAAGGCTTGCAGTACGCCAGGGAACTCACGCAGAAAGACCGGGACTTGGATCAGTGGGACCGGGATATGGACCAGAGCCAGCAGCAAATGCAGATCGATGCCCAGGAGGCCGCCAGTGGAAATAGTGATTCCCTATAGCCAGATCGACAACAGCCAGACCATTACCGGCGTGATGGATCGGATCTTTAAAGCGCGGGGCCTTGACATGAGCCGCCATGAAGTCGTGAAGCTCGAAAACGATCCAGACAAGCGCGTGCGGGTGCTCACGATTCGCCCAAAGACCTACGTCATCTAGGAGGACACATGAAGCTCACGTATATCGGACCCAAACGGAAACACACGTTCCACTTTCCGATCCCCTATCTCAGTAAGGGGACGGAAGAAGGCGAAGTGGTGTTTGAGCGAGACAAGGAAACGGAAGTGCGGGACTTGTGGGGCACACGGTTGCTCGACCATTGCCCGCACCTCTTTCGCAAACCATCTCAACCGCACTCACAGAAAGGGTAACGAATGCCTACAGATGTGTTAGCCCCGGCCTCGTCTCCTACAGGGGTGGATGGATTTCTCAAGTCCACCTTGACGGCTATGAAGCCGACCGAGACGATTTCCCCCGCTCCTGCTAACGAGAAGCCAAGCGAGAAGCCTGTTGAATCCAAGTCTACGACGCCTCCCGCAGCTCCGGCCAAGGCCGAGGCCGCGCCTCCAGCGTCCCCCGCACCGTCAGACGGGGAGAAACCAGCTGACGCCCTGCCGCCTGAATTTGCGGCGGTCAAGAAGCAGTTAGGTGAGCAGACCAGCGCCAACAAGAAACTGGGTAGGAGCAACGTTGAGTTGCTTCAGAAGAACAAGCAGATGGCGCAGGAAATCCAGAAGTTGAAGGAACAATTCGATCCGTCCTATACCCCTCCGGCAGGACCCACGCCGGAGCAAGAGCGGGCTATGATCGAGTTCCAAGCGCGGGAAGTCACGAGCCGGAAGGTGGCTGAGGAGCGGTATGGCCTTGAGGTGGTCCAAAGCAAGATTTACGCCGAGGACAGCCCCTACCAACAGCTCATCAGGGAGAATCCCTGGCAGCATCACCGTGTCATGGCGTCAGATAACCCGGTCCTGGAAGCCTTCACCGTGCTGGATGAAGCCGAGGTGCTGAACACCTTCGGACGCTCCCAAGCTGCCGTCCTCGAAAACGTCGGCAAAACATTACGAGAACAACACTGGAAGGAATGGACCGCGCAAGCGAAGGTGACGCCCGCCGACAGCCCCGGCAAAGCCGTGGCGACGTTGGGGGAGGCACGGGGGGACGGAGGAGGCAACGAGGCGCGACAAGCGCCCGTGTTTGATCTCCGCACGTTCAACCGGCACATCGCGTAAGCGGCCCTCAAGGAGGCTGTTATGTCGTTTGAATCGATTTTAACCACACATGGCTCTACCGTTGAACGGTGGGAGTCTGAAATTATGTACGAGTGGCTGCGCCAGTCGTTCTGGTCGAAGTTCATGGGCGACAGCGAGAATGCCATTATCCAGCTCAAGGCGGATCTCACGAAGAACGCCGGCGATGCCCTCACCATTCAGATCGCGTCGGAAGTGCAGGGCGGCGTGGTGACGGGATCCTCTAAGGTGCAAGGGAACGAAGGCCGCATGGACTTCTACGCCCAGCGCCTCACATGTGACAACGATAACGTGTCGGTCCGCATGGATAACATCCCCATGCAGCAACAGCGTGTCAGCTTTGACGTGCTGCGGGCCGCTCGGACGGGCTTGACCCGCAAGCGGCGGATTCGGACGGATGACCGCATCAATGCGGCCTTGTCTGTCACCTCCACAGGCCGGGTGCGGGGCCGGTACCTCTACGGTGCAGCCGATTCCAACTGGAACGCGACCCATGCCACGGCGCTCCAGAACGTCGATAATGCCGCCGATCAACAGACGCTGGCCATGATCGATATGTGCAAGCGGAAAGCGCAGACGCCGCTCAACGCGACGGCAAAAGTCCGCCCGATGATGAGCGTGGAGAACGATTCCGGGAAGGGCTTTCAGGAGTGGTATATGTGCGTCCTGCATCCCTTGGCCAGTCGGGATCTGACCCAGAACGATGCGAAGTGGGCGCAGCCCCAGCTCTTGCTGCCGACCACCTCGAACCCAAACAACCCGCTCTATACCGGCTCCAGCTTCAAGGGCGGGTATAACGGCGTACTGATCTATGAATGGGAAGGGATTGAATTGCTCTCCTCGACCATTCAAGTCGCGCACAACCTCTTCGTGGGGGCGCAAGCCGCCGCGCTGGTGTGGGCACAGTACAGCAAATTTAAAGAGCAGGATTACAACTACGGTGAGGACATGGGCTTTAAGCTCCATGAGATTAACGGGATCGAGAAATTGATCTTTGATCGCAACGCCGTGGATAGCACCATTTCCAATGAAGATAACGGCGTCGTGCATATGTTCAGCGCCGCTGTCGCGGACTAAGGAGGTGGAGCATGGCATTTA
>JAOUEB010000222.1 GCA_029858925.1 Nitrospira sp. | reverse complement strand
CTCAATGGTCCCTGTTGCTCCCACCGTCGGAATGACGTGGTCACGGTCTCACGCAAAGGCGCGATGTGACCGGTCCGTTTCAGGCGCCTGCTAAATTCGATATCTTCCATCAATGGAATATCTGAGAAGCCGCCAAGCTGTTCAAATACATGCCGGCGGACGAAGATGGCCTGGTCTCCGGTGGCGATCCCGCTCAGGCGCGAGCGCCAGTTCATGAATGCGCCGATCATTCGTCCCCATGGGGAGGGACGGTCGAATTGAACGTCGAACCGGCCTCCCTTTATCGTAGGGTCGGCTAAGGCCGATTCGATGATTCGTCCGGCATTCTCCGGCAACTGTGTGTCGGCATGTAGGAAGAGCAACGCCTCGCCTTGGCTGGTCTTGGCCCCTTCGTTCATTTGGCGCGCGCGCCCTCTGGACGCCGTAATGACGCGCACGTTGGCCGCGCGCGCGCAGCAGGCCTCGGCAAGATGAACGGTTCCATCCGTGCTGCCTCCGTCAATCACGATGATTTCCCTGAAACCTAATGCCGCCGTGCGCGCCAGCGTCTGCGCCAGGACTGCGCGTTCATTCAATGTAGGGATGATGACGGAAATCGTCATCGAGGCATCACGCGGCTGGTTTCTTCGGTTCGTTGAACATGAAGTACATGACGATGATGATTGTGGCCCAGAAGACGACTTGCTTGTGCCAAAACAATACTTCGCCGTACTGAAAGAGCGCCAAGGCCAGAGAGACGGCGATGGTCATGACTCCGTAGCGGATGATCGGGGTCTCGATGGCGGCATTGCTCCACACGGCCAAGCCGCCGAAATAGATCAGAAACGGCACGACGTTGATTTCAAACCCTCCGCTGATGGAGAGAAACACGTTGAGAAAGCCGATAAACATCAGCGCCGTGCCGATCATGAGTCCCATGACCTGCGTGGGGTGGTCGCTGTCGCTGTCTTCACGCGCGGATGCGACCGGCGGATCCGGAGGATTCGGCGTCTGGTTTTCTTGGGGTGGAAGGTCGGAATGGGTCATACGCTATGCCTTGAAATGTTTGCTGAGGGTGAGGGCCTGTTGTTGATAGGATGAGCCGAGGCCAACCCCGTAAAGCTGAGTCGGTCTGCTGAGCATCCTCTCGTAGACGACTTTGAAAAATGTCTGCCCATCATGAATCAGAAACGGCACATCATGGGGCCGGACTTCCAGGACCACTTGCGTGCCTTTGACTTCCCCCTTCGATCCATATCCAAAGCCCGGGTCAAAGAATCCGGCGTAGTGGGTGCGCAGCTCGCCGCAGGCCGCTTCATAGGCGACCATTTCAGCCGCGTAGCCGGCCGGCACACGGATACGTTCTTTCGACGCGAGGATATAGAACTCTTCCGGCTCCAGCAACAAGCTGTCGTGCCGGTGACGATAGAGCGGCTCCCAAAAATCAGCTGCCGCGTAGTGGCCGATCTTTTCGAGATCGATCACATGGCTGTTCTTCTTTGCGCGGTATCCGATGATGCGAGAGTCGCCTCGCTCTTCTCCTTTGACATCGATGCGGAGGAAGAGGCCGTGCTCTGCCCGAAAGTCTCGGTTCTCGACGGCCTTTCGTGATGGGTCGTTGTGATAGAGCAGAGGCGTCGTCCGATGCAGCGCAAGGAGGGCGCGGTCCGGGACGGCGGCGTTGCCGCGTACGAATCGGATTTGGTTGAGCGATTGCCCGGTACACACTTTGATGGTGAATGAGCGGGGGACGATTTCCAGAAAGAGTGGGCCGTGATAGCCGGCCCGGATTTCATCGAAGCCCGCATTGAGATCGGTCACGACGCGGGTAAAGACGTCCAGCCGGCCGGTCGTGCTCTTGGGATTGGCTCGCGCACGGATTGTTTTCGGCAGTTTCAAATTTTCCAGCAACGGCACCAGATAGACGTGGCCCTTTTCCAGAATGGCGCCGCCGGTCAGGTCCATCTCGTACATCACCAGGTCGGATTGGTAGAAATCGAGCACGTCGAGACGGGAGGAGATGGCCGACAGTTCCGGCAAAAAACTGCTGATCAGCCGGTAAGCCTTGCGCCCCAGGCGGAGATCGAGACTGGCCGGCTGAATCTGCCGGTCCTCAATCGCGGGAGATGCGCCGATGACTTGGCCGGCAATCAGCCGCTTGATGTCTTGATAGGGGAGAATGCCGGCATGGGGGGATGGCGTAGTCACTGGTCGTCCGCATCTCCGCCGCAGCTGTTTCCCCAGGACGCATAGCCGTCCCGGTCCGGATAGCTGTCGCCGCAGGACGCAAAGGTTTCGGATGGGCTCTCGCGGGATGCCCGCGCGCCGACCATCGGAAGTTCGCGCCCGCCGTCGGTCCGTGGCTGCGGGTAATGGAAGGTCTTGTTCTCGTAATTCCGCAAGACGGCCCCATCTTCGTCCAGATGCACCAGGTAGTCGTCCGGCAGCAGGGGGATTTTGCCGCCGCCGCCTGGCGCATCGATCACGAAATGCGGGACCGCCATGCCGCTGGTGTGGCCTTGGAGCGATTTGATGATATTCAATCCCGTTTCAACCGAGGTGCGGAAATGATTTGTGCCCTTGGTCAAGTCCGCTTGATAGATGTAGTAGGGCTTCACCCGCGCGAGCAACAGCTGATGCATGAGCCGTTTCATGATGTCGGGGTCGTCGTTCACGCCTTTGAGCAGAACGGTTTGCGCTCCCAACGGAACCCCGGCGTCGGCCAGCATGCCGCAGGCGGCTTTTACTTCCGGTGTGAGCTCGTCGGGATGGTTGAAGTGCAGGTTCATGTAGATCGGATGATAGCGTTTCACGATCTCGCAGAGCTTCGGGGTGATTCGTTGGGGCAAGGTGCCGGGGACCCTCGATCCGATGCGGATCAGTTCCAAGTGTGGAATGGTCCGAAGGGCTTTGAAGATCCGTTCAATCAGATAGTCGGGGAGGAGCAGGGGGTCGCCGCCCGACAAAATCACGTCCCGCACTTCTGTGTGTTCGCGAAGGTAGGCGATGGCCTGGTCCAGCTCGCCTTTCTTCAGGAAGCCCGGCTTCCCGACCAACCGTTTTCTCGTGCAGAACCGGCAGTAGATGGGGCATTGATTAGTGACCATGAGCAGCACCCGGTCCGGGTAGCGGTGTACCAGATGCGGCACGGGGCTCATGAGATCTTCTTCGAGCGGATCGTCCTCCGCGTCGATGTCGGCCAGTTCGGCCGACTCAGGGACGACCTGTTTCCAGATCGCATCGCCTTTGGCTTTGATCGTGCCCAGGACGGTCGGTGTAATCCGCATCGGATAAGGTCCGACGATCGCTTCGAGCTCATCGGCGTCGAGGCCGAACCGTTCGGCAAGATCTTTCGGCTTCACGATGCTCTTCGCGAGGATTTGTTTCCAGTCTTCCATTGTTCCCTCTCAGTTGATCCGGCAGGAGGGATGGTCGTCATCGTCGCCCGGCTGGTCTGGTATCGCGCGGGCCTGGGACTGAAACGGTTCCGCGGCCCCCGTGCTGCCGATTCTGTGCCGCTCGTCCAGGTAAGCCAAGATGTCGGCGGTTTCCGTCAGGACGAGATCGCCGTCCTTGAGGACTGGGACATAGTATTGGCCTGATACCTGGTGGACCTGCTTGCGCATCGATCTGCTATCGGGGACGACGATGTCTTCATAGTTCAGCCCCAGGTCGGCCAGTTTGTGTCGGACCACTTCGCAGTCAGGGCACCAGTCGACATGGTACAACGTTAGTGCCATAGTGCTGAGCGCTCAATGCTGAGGGTTAAACAGTCGTCGAGCATTTCCATAGGTGCTTTCTCAGCACTCAGCACTCGCGTCTCTTGCGATGGCGCAGGGCGCCATGATGGCGTCTTTCATGCCATGGATGATCTTCTTGTCGGCTGGACAGATCGTGGCCAGAATACCAGCCAGTTCCACCGTTTCGCCAGTGACA
>JAOUEB010000005.1 GCA_029858925.1 Nitrospira sp. | reverse complement strand
CTACGCCAACCGGGGATTGGCCAGGCGGAATAAAGAGGTATATGACCTGGCGATCGCGGACTACAAAAAGGCGATCGAATTTGACTACAAAGATCCCTCCGTGCCCTTGGGCATCGGAATATCGCATTACTACATGGGGCGATATGCCGAGACCGTGGATGCATTGAATGAAGTAATCAGGCAAGACCCGAATAATCTCGACTCCTTTAGTTTTCGAGGCGTCGCACTGGCGCGCCTCAAGCGGTATCAGGAAGCCATTGTTGACCTCGATCGGTATCTCTCCTCAACACCCGGCGACTCATACCATCTCTGGTGGCAAGGCGAGGCCTTCATGAAGACAGGGCAAGCGGATCGCGCGCGCACGAATGTACGGAAACTCATCGAGCTAGAGCCGAGGCTGGCCGTCAACTTCAGTGGCGACCGCGCGCTGGATCTATACGATCTGCAGAAACGCCAAACGATGGCCAAGCAAGCGCTGGCGGCAGCCCAGGAGGCGGCATCGAACAGCCGGTGGCCGGAGGCTTTTCAGCAATATGAACGGGGACGCACCTGGGTTACTGGTCTGACAGAGCAGGGCCGAACCGATGGAGCCACGATTTCGGAAGGCCTCCGCCGGATCTACGCCAAATTGCCGACCAAGCCGGACTTGCCGGAAGGAGCGCGGCGCTTTGGGGTACAGGCAGTCAGCCTGGCCGAGCAGAAAAACTATGA
This sequence comes from Nitrospira sp., assembly GCA_029858925.1. GTDB lineage: Bacteria > Nitrospirota > Nitrospiria > Nitrospirales > Nitrospiraceae > Nitrospira_D. Next base: position 15,373 of record JAOUEB010000005.1, on the reverse strand, counting down.
CAGAGCCATAGCGCTCTATGCAAAAGCGTTAGGTGTGGCGTACTGGTGGCCTGAAGCGCATTTCAATCTTGCCTTGCGCTTGGCAGAACAAGCGGATTTTGTGGGCGCCATTGCGGAGATGAAAGCTTTTTTGGAACTCGCGCCCACCGCGCCGGATGCCCGCACGGCACAAGACAAGATCTATGAATGGGAGTTACACGGGAAATAGCGCAAGACAGCTCTGAATGCTTCAGTCCCACCCAACAGAAAGATCTCCCATGAAACCAGTCTCGAAAATAGCTCTGGGGATTCTCGTGATGGCTTTCATCGCCACGGTTTCGCCGTTCGATGCGTCAGCGGATTATATGGCTAAGGCAGACTTCTCCAGGTGTCCCCGCAAGTACCTTCCTCACACTTCGGCTCAGGAAGGCCCATTCCCCACACTTTCCCAATGTAATGCTTATGTAGCTCAAGCGAGTCGCGGGAACAATCTGTCTTGTGCCCGTTATTCCTGCGACGTGGTCGGAGGTGGCGCGAGCACAGGCAGCAGCGGAAGCGGTCTCGATGGCTCCCTGCAACAACAATCAGTGTCGAACTTCGTTGAAGGAGCAATGAGTGGCAACTCACAGCAGATGGGCCTTGGCCTATTAGGAATGGGGCTGGGCGCCATGATGCAGGGAGGCGACGAAGCTTCGACTCGAGAGCGCCAGCAACGACAACAGGAACTTGAAGCAGCACGGCAACGAGAAGCAATGGAACGAGCCAAGATTGAAGCAGAGCAGGCCAGGGTTGCGCAGGAGCGGCATCAGAAACTCATGGGGAGTTTGAAGGGGCAGCTTGGAGCATCGTTTGACGGTAGACCATCCAGTCTTGGGACAACGACACTCCAATTAAAGTCGGGAACCGCTCTGTTCGGCATTCCTCCAAGCAACCCCACCGGCACCCTGCTCCTCGACGATACCGGCGGAGCGGTCACGGCCGGCGAACTCATGGCAAAGCTGCCAGAGGCTCCGCCAACCCCTCTAGGGCGGTCGGTAAATCAGGCCACCGAAAAAGCCTGGGAAGGCTACCTGGCCGCGCTGAAGCAGAAGAGCCAGGCGGACACCCGACTCAAACAGATGGAGGACGAACATCGCATGATCGAGAAGCTCCGCGCGGAAGCGGAGAAGAAGACTCAGGAACAAAAGGCTCGGGTGACCGTGATTCCCCCGGATCAGCCGGAGCAACGGAAGATCGAAGACGATAAGTTGGCGGAGGCTGAGAAGCTCTTTCTGGAAGCGATTAAGCTGGAGGAGGATGCGACGAAGAATCTCGTAGCTGCGAAGAAGGATGCCGACGATGCGCAGTCTGCGCTGGCGGAATCTGAAAAGGAAAAACAGCAGGCCATGAAGGCGGAAAATGAGTAGCCGAGCGTGACGACTCCAAGCCGCTGCCCCTTCCTTACTTGGATGCTCCTGCCCAGGCTGTGCCTCCTCGTGAGTCTGATCGGCGGGAGCGGCACGTTGTCGTTCGCTGCCGAGATAGGGGCTCCAAGCCAGACCGCGAGAGCCAAACTTGACCGACTGCTCGCCTGCCGGCAAACGGAGAAGGAGGCGGCGCTGGAGGAAAAGCGCAAAACTCAGGCAAAGATCGCCGATATTGAAACCTTTGTCCGTTCTTTGAGCGACCGGCCCGTCCATTACGCGGCGCATGAAAAGGCGGATCGGGCGTTGACGCTGGCTCGTGAAGCACTTGCCAAGATCGAGGAGAGGATTCGCCTGGCAACTCTCCAGCTCAATCTCACCGCGCGGGCCATCAAGTATCTGCTTCCAGAGACAAGAGGGAAGGAACGATCTCCCTTGGATGAGTTGGCGCGCACGACATGGGATCAGCTTGCTCGGGTTGCGGGTGGACATGCGCAAAGCTGGGATCACGCCGCCGAAGCCGAGTACGGGTTCATTCGGGATCCGGTGATGGAGGAACGGCTCAGAGCCATCATTGAACGCATTCAGGCATCGTCAGACCGAACTGCCATGCCAGTTGATGTTCGCATCTTGGCAAAGCCGAGTGGGATGGGGGCTGCGGCCACCGCGACAGCCATTTACTTCGACCAAAGCTATCTCGATCGCTCGCCCTCTGAATCTGAACTCCTGTTTGTTGCCGGACACGAGCTTGCTCACATCCAGCTCAATCATTACAACAAGTTCATCGTGCAAGAAGCGTTGGAAAGGAAACTGAACTCTGTCCGTCTCGATCCTGTGGAAGGGGATCGTCTCACACAGGTGCGCGACCGCATCGATCAAAAGTTCCAAACGGCCCAGTCCCTTACTCCGAGGGAAGAGTTGCATCGGGAGGTCGAGTTGAAGGCGCAGTTGGCACAGTTCGCTCGTGAGCAGGAACTGCAGGCCGATCTGCTCGGAGCCCAGATGGCTCTTGCCGCTGGGGCATCCCCAATGGGCATCAAAGAAGGATTGTCGCACGACAATATTTTTGCGAGACTCAAGAACACACTCGAAGAACGGCGGATATGGGGCAGCCAGGCTCGTAATCAAGCGGATAAGCCACTCGAGAAATTGACGGCTGACCACCCCTACTCGGAGGAGCGTCTCGAAGCGCTAGAATCTGCCCTCGGCGACAAGTTCTGGGAACGAACCGATCTGAAGTTCAGTTCTTCCTGCCCGCGTTAAGATGCGTCCGAATCAAGAGTGAGGCCGGCGATCGAGAAGAGGCGCATGTCTTGAATGCCAGAATGGCTCACAAGAGCAACGAGGCCGACGTTGATGTGCAACCAGTCGGGGGGTTGTTACTCTGCCCCGCGTGCGACACGTACTTCTTCTCATGTGGGGACTGATGGCGATTTTTGGTGCTGTCGCCCCCGCCTTTGTCGCTGGCCTCGTTAGTCCTCGCGAAAAAGTAAACGGTCTCTGGCTGGTCGTGGCGGCTGGGTGCATCTATGTGCCGGCCCATCGCTTCTATGGCCGGTGGTTGGCGAGGCAGGTTGTCGGACTTAATAATCAGCGTGTGACGCCCGCTGTTCGGCTGAACGACGGCGTGAATGTTCACCCCACCAATAACGTCGTGTTGTTAGGCCATCACTTTGCCGCGATCGACGGGGGCGCGATTCTCGGTCAGCGCGCGGTTTCAATGGCTTTTTGAATGCGCTGGATTTCACTTCGGAGTTCGAGGCTTGCGCGAAGGACAGCGGTATGCGGCACCCGCCAGACTGGCTCGAGGGGGGCGGGGTCGTTTGCCTGGCGCGGGATGAGATGCCAGTGGATGTGCGGCAGTTGGTTGCCGAGGAGTTCGTAGTTGATCTTTGTGGCCCCATAGGCCTGCGCGAGCGCCTTGGCGACCAGGGTGACGTCTTCCATCAATTGCATCCGTTCTGTCGGCGCCAGATGAAAGAGTTCTGTCGCGTGGCGTTGAAAGACGACAACGGTCCAGCCGGCGAAGAATTGATCGTCATGCAGGTAGACCTTCGAGATGCCGAGATCCGCGATGAAATGATCGGCTCTGGGCCAGGTCTTTGCGCAGGCATTGCAGGAAGGATCGGTCATGGCAGCCGCAGCATAGCAAAGTTCTAGAAAGAGCGCGAGCGTGGCCGCCTTGACACCCTGTTTGGCCCGACGATATTCTGCATTCCGGTCGCGTGCGCCTCTCGTAGATTCCGGCTCGACCCCAACTATGCCAACCAGTTCTCTATCGGCGCCTCTCGTCATCCCTCGCCCGCTGGTCACTAGGCTGATGCGGCTCTACGACTATCCGCATCCGTTCAAACAGGGGGCGGTCATCCGCGGATATGATCGACCTCATGCCGTGCGGACAGCCCGCATGTGTGCGGCGGTTGCCGCTCGGTTGGGGCATCCCCGCGAGCGAGTCTGTTCGTATCAGATTGCCTGCCTGCTGCATGACCTGGGCCGAGCCGGACTAGACCGCCGGCTCTTCGGGAAGATTTGGTCGTGGGCCAGGCGGCATCAGATTCCCACGAGACCGCGTGAATGGCGCGCGGTGCATCCGAACACGAAGTATGGCCGTGAGACGGAGGCGTTTCTCTCGTTGTATCGCCGTGATCTGGAGGCAGCCGGCATTACGATGGACCGCTGGGCGGCTGAACAGGTGGAAATGCGCCTGGGGTATGCGCGCCGCCTGGCACGGCGTCTGCGGGCCGTTCGCCCCGCGATGAACGAATGGGGCATCACCTGGGCTCCCTGGATGCAGCTCGTGATGCTCTATTACTACTATCCTGAGCGGTTGACGTCGGCGCAACTCTGGGTCAAGCAGTTGGCGGAAATTCTGGTTGCCTGCGAACAGTTCGAGGCCTACAGTAATCGGCAGCGCGGGCGCGATTACTATGTTCGGGAGAAGGAAACGCTGGCCGACGCGTTTGCCTATCTCGGCAAGCTGTCAGGAGAGGGCATTCTGAGCGATGAAGTTATGCAGGCGTTGCGCAGTTTGGCCGGCGAAGGGATGTTCGATGCTATTCTCGAAGAGGCGCGGGGAGGTCCGTTGAGCAAACAGGAACGGCAGTATTTGCGTGGTTTGGTATCAGGAGGTACGTGATGGCCGTGAAGACCATTCCCCTTCACGTCGAGATGGCGGGCGGCACGCAGATTGAAAACATTACGAAGCAGGTCTCATCCGCCGTGGCCGAGGCCGGGCCGGCTGCCGGCATTGTGACGGTGTTTGTGAAGCATACCACGGCCTCGGTCATGATCATCGAAGACGAGCCTGGCATTCGAGCCGATACCAAAGCTTTTTGGGACCGTGTCGTGCCGGCGGACCCTGATTGGCAACACAACCGGAGAAATCCTGGGGAAGACAACGGCCACAGCCACCTGCGGGGGCAATTGCAGGGGCCGTCGGTAACGATTCCCTTCTCGAGTCGCGCCCTGCTGTTGGGGACCTGGCAGCAGATTGTCCTGGTCGATTTCGATACGAGGGCCCGCCGGCGCGAGTTGATTCTTCAAATCATGGGTGAATAGCGATGGTGGGTCGGCCACGAACGTCTGTGATTGGAGCAGTGGCCAGTCTTGGACTGGTTTTCTTTTCAACCCAGATTGGAGCAGCGGAATGGGGTAGCCCTCTGGGCGGTTCGTATGAGGGGATTGAGGGAAAGCCGCGTCCCGTCACTCCGGTGCCGGCTGAATTGGGGCCGGATGAGCGGGCGACGATGTCGGTGTTCGAGCGCGCGACCAAATCGGTCGTCTTTATTTCGAACACGGCGATTCAGCGCGACTTCTGGTCGTTGGACATCATGGAGGTTCCGCAGGGCTCCGGGTCCGGCTTTGTGTGGAACAAGCAGGGCCACATCGTCACCAATTTTCATGTGATCTATGGAGCCAGCTCGATCAAAGTCACCCTGGCCGATCGCAGCGAATATTCCGCCAAGCTGGTCGGCGCCGATCCGGATCGGGATCTGGCGGTGTTACAAATTCAGGCGTCTGAGACTGTACTGGAGCCGCTGGCCATCGGCACCTCGCACGATTTGCGGGTTGGACAAAAAGTATTGGCCATCGGCAATCCATTTGGGCTCGACCATACGCTGACGACCGGCGTGGTGAGCGCCCTTGGCCGGACGATCAAATCGATGTCGAACCGGACGATCGAGGGAGTTATCCAGACTGACGCAGCGATCAATCCAGGCAACTCCGGCGGGCCGTTGCTCGATAGCGCAGGGCGTCTGATCGGCGTCAATACGCAGATCGTCAGCCCCAGCGGCGCCTATGCCGGTATAGGTTTTGCTGTGCCGGTCGATACGGTCAATCGAATCATTCCTGAGCTCATCAAGCATGGCAAATTGATCAGGCCTGGTTTGGGCGTGTCATTGATTCACGATTCGATAGCCAGACGATGGGGCGTCAAGGGGCTGGTTATCGGCAAGGTAACGCGTGGGGGCAGCGCCGACCGGGCTGGGCTGCGCGGTGTGCGTGAAACCGCCACCGGGCGCATCGAACTCGGCGACGTGGTGGTGGCGGTCGATGGAAAGCCAGTTGAGACGGTGGACGATCTTATGGATGCGATGGAGAAATACAAAGTCGGCGATCGAGTGAAGGTGGAGGTGGTCAGAAACAAGAAGCGGCAGTCCGTCGAAGTGACGCTTCAGGCGGTAAATTAACGGTCAACTTGGTTTGCGTGATTCATGATGGCTCATCTGGAAATGTCTTCCAAAGGAATATGGAAAATGTTTCGGGTTTCAAATTCTCTGGGCATGTTCTCTGATACTGCGAAACCCGAAACTCACAACTCCCTCCGCAGCACCCCGGAGTAGTCACGGTTCGGTGCATGTAGGGAGACGAGTGCGGCTGTAGTCTACACGGCAATCCGGGCTAGGCGGGCGGCAAAGAGTCTGTGCTAAGATGCCTGACTGGTATAATGGCTTCTGTCACCGTTTCCAGTCCAACATGAGGTGTTCTCCATGGGCGACCATCGCTCCACCGATAGCGGCACACAACAACCAGGCCATGGGAGCGACCGCCAAGATAGCGCGCGCGGCGCTCGGTCAGGGGCAGGGCAAGGAATAGGGATCGACCCACTTGCCCTGATTGAGCAGTGCTTGGAGTCGATTCCAGAAGAAGACCCTCGCCGGAACATTCTCTACAAGCTCCGTCATGCCGTCATGCTGGAAGCGGCGTCGAATCAACAGCGCGATACCGAATTCAAGAAGCTGAGCGAGGTGACGGCCAAACTGACCGCGCCGGCGAACCGCATCGGCACGTTGCTGGAGATCCCCGGCGAAGGGCTCGCGCGCATTCTGGTCGGCGGGGCCGAGTACTATGCCAATGTGGATCCGCGCGTCACAGCCGATGACCTTAAGATTGGGGCGCAGATCCTGGTCAATGAAGCCTATGCCGTCATCAAGACCCTCGGCTATGACCGGAACGGGCCGATTCTGAAGCTGGCCGAAGCGATGCCCGATGGACGGCTGCGATTTGAACAGGAAATGGGCCGGCAGCCGCTGATCTTGCAGCGGTCCACCGACTTGGTTGGAATCGAGCTCAAGGCCGGCGATGAGGTTCGGATCGATCCCGCGTATCGTATTGCGATCGAGAAACTCGCGGATCGGACCTCCGGCAAGCATGTGCTCGATGAAGTGCCGAAGGTTACATGGGAGCAGATCGGCGGGCAGCGCGAAGCGATTGCGGCCATCAGAAAAGCGGTCGAGTACCCGTTGCTCCATGCGAAGACGTTCGAGCAGTTCAAGTTTTCCCAACCCAAAGGATTTCTGCTCTATGGTCCTCCCGGATGCGGCAAGACGCTGATCGGGCAGGCCGCGGCCGGAAGTCTGTCCAAGCTGATGGGCCAGTCGCAGCAGGATGATGCAAAGGCAACAGGCGGGCGCCCTCCGGTCACGAGCGGAGCATTCCTCCATGTGAAGGGTCCCGAGATTCTCAATATGTGGCTGGGAGAGTCCGAGCGGATGGTCCGCGATCTCTTTGCCCAAGCGCGGGCGAGACGCAAAGCGGGCGCGTTGCCGTTCATCTTCATCGACGAGGCGGAGTCGGTGTTGGGCACGAGACGCGCGATGCGCTCCTTCAATATTTCCAATACGCTGGTGCCGATGTTCTGCAGCGAGATGGACGGCATCGAGTCATTGCACGATGTCGTGATCATTCTGGCCTCGAACCGGCCCGACCTCATCGATCCAGCCGTGCTTCGGCCAGGCCGCATCGATCGGAAGATCAAAGTCGCGCGGCCGAATCGTGAGGCGGCGGCTGAGATCTTGAAGGTGTATCTGACGGAAGATCTGCCGTTGGACCAGGCCATGGTTTCCAAACGAGGCGGTGACCAGCGTCAAGCCGTCGCCTCCTTGGTTGACGAGACCATTGAAGCCATCTTCAAACGGGCCGATGAGAACCGGCTGTTGTCCATCCGATTGCGGAACGGCCAGAACAACGTGCTCTATCGTGGCGATCTGGTGAGCGGGGCGATCCTCTCGTCGATCGTGCAGCGCGCGAAGGAAAAGGCGATCGAGCGGACGATTCAATCGGGCGCGCCGGCCGGTCTGCTGGCCGAGGATCTGTTCGAATCCGTGACAGAGGAATTCCGCCAAGGGGAGATGTTGCCGCCGGACGATGCGGCTGAAGAGTGGTTGAAACTCCTGGACCATCATCCAGAGCAGGTGGTCGGCATTTCTTCGTTCCGCCGAGGCAGGCAGTCTGAAGAGCGGCTCGTGAATCAAATCATCTGAACACCTAACCCCTTACGCTTCACGCCTCACGAAATTATGCGTCTCTTTGGCCTTGAAACTGAATATGGCATCACGCGGGACGATCTGGAGGAAGTCGATCCGGTCGTCGAGTCGATGGAACTGGTGCGGGCGCACCTGACGGCGTCGTTCGAGCGGCGCTGGGACTATGCCGGTGAAGATCCTCATGAGGATGCGCGGGGGTTTCGCGTGTCCGGGCTGGCGCAGGACAAGGAAGAAGATGAGTTTGCCAAGCTCGATGCGCACAGGCCGTTTTCCTTTCATGAGATGAAGAGTGACTTGGTGTTGCCGAACGGCGCGCGGTTCTACAACGACCATACCCATCCGGAGTATTCGACTCCAGAATGTCGGCGGCTGAAAGATTTGCTGGCGCAAGACCGCGCAGGCGAGCGGATCATCCAGCGGGCGGCTGACCGCCGTAATCAGAGCCTCGGCGGCGAGTACGTCCAACTCTATAAGAACAATACGGACTTTCATGGGCACAGTTACGGTTGCCACGACAATTATCTGGCGCTGCGTTCAATTCCATTTCCACAGCTGACGGCAGGCCTGCTGCCGTTCCTTGTCAGCCGGCAAGTGATCGCCGGATCGGGTAAAGTCGGGATTGAAGCGCAGGAGTCGGGAGTCGTGCCGGGGGGGTTTCAGCTCTCGCAGCGGGCGGACTTCATGGAAACGGACCTGAGTGTCGATACGATGCACAATCGGCCGATCCTCAATACGCGCGATGAGCCGCATGCCGATCCGAAGACCTATCGCCGGCTCCATCTGATTATCGGTGATGCCAACATGTGCGAGTACGCGACGGCGTTGAAAGTCGGGACCACGCAGTTGGTGCTGGACCTGATTGAGCGAGGCGCGGCCCCGTCTCTTGAATTGGAGCAGCCGGTGACGGCGGTGAAACAGCTCTCGCGCGATATCGATCTGAAGGCGGCGGTGCGCCGGCAGAATGGGCAGACGATCACTGCGCTGGACATCCAGGAACAGTACTATCGAGCGGCGGAGCATACGTTGGCCGGTCTCGATGAGGAATCGGATTGGATATTGAAAGAATGGGGCGAGACACTTCGGCTGCTGGCGCAGGATCGTCATGCGCTGGTCGGCAAATTGGATTGGATCACCAAGCTATGGTTGTTGGAGACCTTCATGCGCGAAGAGCGGATCGGGTGGGACGATCCGTGGCTGGCCAGCTTGGATTTGGCGTATCACAATGTGCATCCTGCGCGCGGGCTCTATCTGGGCCTTGAGGCTGAGGGGAAAGCCTGGCGCATGACGACCGAGGCCGATGTCGAGCGGGCCTTGTCTGCCGGTCCGTCCGATACCAGGGGAGGATTGCGCGGGCTCTGTATCAGACGGTTTCCCACCCAGATCAGAGCCATGCAGTGGGAGCGCATCCAGTTTACCGGAGGGCTCATGCCGCGCACGTTGGAGATGGGCGATCTGTTCGAGCCTGCCGATGTGAGGGCTTGCGCCGAATTGTTCGAGACCGCCGATTCTCCACTGGATGCGTTGAAGGCGTGGAACGGAAGAAAGGACACAGGATCATGAAACATATTGTGATGCCGGAGCGGCGAGAGGGGCCGGTCGATCCCATGCCGAAGCCATCCGGTCCTACGGAAGAAGGCGGGGGGCCTAAGAGGCCAGATACCGGGTCGCCCGATAAAGACAGCCTTCTCAAGCGGATGAGGAAGGTGGATCCAAAGCAAGCAGAACGGTACCGGCAACGGACCGGGGAGTGAATAACGGTGAGGAGTAAAGGGTTAGGGGTGAGGAGAGCGAGCCGGTGTTCTACCCCTCACACTTCACCCCTTACCCCTTACTGAGCGGAGCGAACCATGCGGATACAGGGCGACTTTTATCAGTTATTGAAGGAACAGGGGTATCAGTTTGGGGCGTCGGCTGTGGCGGGAGAGGGTCGGGATTTCATGACGGCCACGACGATCCTGGCGTTCAAGTATCGGGACGGTGTATTGGTGGCCGGCGATCGCCGCGCGACGGCCGGCAATATGGTGATGTACGATCGGACGGATAAGGTGTTGGAGATTGATCGCCACAGCGTCATGGCCATCGCCGGCGTGCCGGCCACGGCCTATGAGATGGTGCGGGTCTTGGAGCATTCGTTCAAATACTATCGGCGGACACAGCTGCAAGAGCTGAGCTTTGAAGGCAAACTGCGGGCCGTGTCGAAGCTGCTCAAGGACAATGTTCCGGCGGCCCTGGCTGGCACCGGCGCGGTCGTGCCGGTGTTTGCCGGCTATGATTTTCAGCAGGAGGCGGCCAAGATTTATTTCTACGACATCCTCGGCGCGGAGTTCGAAGGCGTGGAGTATGCCGTTTCGGGGTCCGGTTCACCAACCATTCGCGGCATTCTCCATTATCTCAACACATGGGGAGGGCGTCCGCTTGCCGCTTCGACAGAAGAAGAAGCGGCCATTCAGGCGTTGCGCCTTTTAACGAGCGCGGCGGAGTTCGATTCGGCGACCGGGGGAGTGAATCGCGAGACTAACCTGTACCCGATTATCAAGGTGATTACGCAGGATGGAGTTCGTGTGATGCCGAATGACCAGTTGAAGAGGCTGTTCGAGTCAGAGGTTGTGCGCCATGTATGAAGAACCGTATAAGTGGGTTGAGGCGGTCGGCAATCGCCGGCAGTATTTGGATGAACAATTCAAACAGGGCAGTCCGGTCGTCGCCCTGGTCTATGACACCGGCATTCTTCTCTTGACGGTCAGCAAAGGCACGCCCAAGCTCTACGAGGTCTACGATCGATTGGCGCTTGGCGGCATGGGGCATCCGGCCGATTTGGAAAAACTGCGCTTCAGCCTGCTGGAGATGGCGCATGTGGAAGGGTTCAATCGCTCGCCCTCGGACGTCACGGGTGGACGCATGGTGAAGTACGGCATTGCGCCGGTGATCAAGCAGGCGTTTGAAGAGATTTTCAAAGCCCCCTTCATCGTCAAGATCCTGTTGGCCGAGCTGGGGCAGAAGGCCGGCAAAGATTCGCTCCTCGTCATCAATTATGACGGCACGTTCGAAGAGGGCGCGCAGTGCGCCGTGCTGGCTGCGTCAAGACCGGTGGAGCGCGACATGGTCGCCTATCTGAAACAGCAAGCGTCCACTCCTCCTTCGTTGGAGCAGGCTTGTGGGATGGCGCTCCGAGCCTGGGCGCTGGGCGATCGATCGCAGCGAAAGGCCGGGGAGGACAGGTCCGAGCAAAACCCAGCGACAACGGAAAGTCCAGCAGCCATTGATGCGGCATCGCTCTATGCCCATCTGCGTGACGCGGTAGCGGAGAAAACCGTCGAGTGCGCCCTGTTGGACCGCAACCAACCAGGTTCCTCGAAGTATCGGGTACTGACGCCAGACGAACTGGGCCGACTGCTGCCGAAGGACATCGGAGTTGTTTTCTCTTAACCTGACTTATTCAAGTGCCTGTCTGCTGGAATCGACTCCCTGTGTATGCCGATCCGTAGTACTGGGGAATAGAGTTGCGAGTTTCGTGTTTCAGGTTTCGTGCTATCAGGAAAGATGCTCAAAAAACTCGAAATTCGAAACATTCTCCATGTTCTAGGGTAAACCCATGCTGAACCGTATCTTTGGACTGGAAACGGAGTACGGACTTCTCGTCCATCAAGACCATCCGGACCATTCCCCTGCCTGGTTTGCGCACAAGCTACGCGATCATATTTTCAACGTGCAGCGACGCGGTCTGTTGGATCTTCACCATCGCGGCCACGATGAACCGCCTGGAAACGGCGGGTTCTTGACCAACGCGGGGCGGATGTATCTCGACATGGGGCATTTGGAATATGCTTCCCCAGAATGCAACAGCCTGACGGACGTGGTGGCATCGGATCGTGCCGGTGATCTTGTGCTTCAACAGGCGATCGACGAATTGGGTTGGGCCGATGACCTGTCGCTGATTAAGAACAACATCGACCATGAGACCGATGCAACGTTTGGGTCTCATGAGAACTATCTCGTGACGAGACGGTTTCCCTTCACCAGGCGCGGGCTGGGCCCGCTCGTGACCTTTCTGGTGACCAGGCAGATCTTTACCGGATCGGGCCGTGTCGGATCGGCCAATCCTCAAGAAGGATGGATTCAGGTCAATCGCTTGATGGTCCCTCGTGCGGCCATAGGCCATGGCCAGAGTATCGATCAGATTCCATTTCAAATTTCGCAGCGGGCCGACCATATCGTGAACGATTTCTTTGAGTGGGTGCAGCAGAATCGGGCGATCGTGAACACACGGGACGAACCGTTGGCTGATCCCAATCAGTACCGGCGCATCCATTTATTGCTGGGTGATTCCAATATGGCGGAGTATGCGACTGCGTTGAAACTGGGCACGACCGGCCTGGTGTTGCAATTGATTGAAGAAGGACATGCGCCGCTTGATCTCGATCTCAACGAGCCGGTCGAGAGCTTGCAGGAGATTTCTCAAGATCAGGACCGGCAGTGGCTCGTTCAGCTGCAATCTGGCAAGACGATCTCGGCCATCGATGTTCAAGAGCAATTCTTGGCCGCGGCACAAGCCCATTGCCGGGGGCAGGATGAGGAGACCGACTGGGTGCTCGATCAATGGGAAGCGGTGCTCCAAGACTTGCGTGGAGATTACGTCAAGCTGGTGGGGCGGATCGATTGGGCATCGAAACTATGGTTGCTTGAGTCTTATCGCGAATCTGAGCGGGTAGACTGGCAGGACACCATGTTGAAGAGCCTCGATCTCGAGTACCACAATCTAAACCAGGAGAAGAGTCTCTATTATGCGTTGCTGCAGGAAGGCCGAGTGCCGAGACTTATCACCGACGGTGCCGTCGGTCTCGCCGCCGACCACGCGCCTAAAAACACCCGCGCTTTCGGGCGTGGTGAACTGGTGAAATATCTGTTGGCTGGTGGATCTCCTTCCGAACCGGGCGAGTCCAAACCGGACGAACGGTTCTTTCCTGACTATGTCATCAATTGGTCGATCTTCCAAGTGCAAGGTCGAGCGCCCTTCCCCATGCCGGACCCGTTCAAGACCTATGTCCAGGACGTTCGTGCCCACCTGCAGAGCGTCATTGTCTGAATCGCCACTCTTCGTATCTCGTATTTCGTGAAGCGTATCGCGCCAACAAAGATGTAGAGACACACTCTTTCCGTCCTGCACTCGTCTCGCATCGTCGGCTCACCTCGCCCCGTTGCGAAGCGGGCGGAGCGGGCTTCACGCCTCAGCGTTCGACGGGCTCACGGTCCTGAGCCGAGTCGAAGGACGAGGTATGAGCGTCAGGCGGAACAAGGGTCTAGCCATTTTCCGACAAATCACCAGGAGCAACGAATGCTAACACGTGGTTTCTATGTGTGAATTTCCATCGTGCTACACTCTTATTCTGATATCGCGCTGGATGAGTCTTCATGAACCTGTGCTGCTGAGGAGGGACGCAATGAACGCTCGCAAGTGGATGATGGAATATGGGGTGGCCATGGCCCTGGCTTTTCTATTGGCCGTGGTCTTGGGGCAGATTCCGCTCTTTCGAGAGACCTCCGTGGGCAAGCTTCGCGCGTCCGATCTCGTTCAGTTTATCGGCTATGGCGGCGCGTTAGCGGTTGCGTGGATGGGCGCTCGCCAATTGGCGAAGAAACCGCCTGAGGAATGGACCTGGATCGTACCGTTCCAAGCCATCATTCTACCGTTGGCCACTCTGCTCGCGGTCGCAATCGGTTATGCCGTGTCTCTCTTTGTCGCGGGGCCGTTTCTCGGAAAGTCCGGCAAGACGGCATACAACTGGGTGTTCATTACAGGGATTGTCGCGTGCAGTGCCTGGCTGATCGTCAATTGGGTGAAGAAATGCGCGTCGCTTGTTGCGGACAGTGATTCGCGCAAGCTTCGCAAAGCTGCGTAGCCGCGTATGTATACGGCTGTGCCGGGATCGGCGCAGCCGGTCCCGCTCACCCATGCTTCCGCAAAAACTCTACGATCCGATTCTCCGCCCAGTAGGGATCTTCTCCGTTACGGCTCCCGTGAAAAAACCCGCAATGGCCTCCGTGTCGGGGCGCGACCATGCAAATTTCTGGGTGTTGCTGAATCATTGGAATGGTGAACATTGAGTAGGGAATGAAGGGATCGTCTTGTGCGGTGATGATGAGGGCGGGAACCGCGATGGTATCAAGTACATGGCGCGCCCCGGCCCGATCGTAATAGTCGGCGCCGTTCAGATAGCCTCCGTCATGAGCCGTATAGACATCGTCGAATTCACTGATACATGAGATACGATCCAGTCGTGATAGATCCCATCTGTCTGGAAAGAGTGCGGCTTTGCGGCGTAGCCTGGCCTTTAGATTCATAAGAAAATGTTTGTGATAGATCCAATTGCGCGGCTGCTCCAACGCTTCGGCGCATTGTGTGGGGTCGATGTTCGGACAGACGGCGAGAACGCCGGCAAGCGCCGGCTGGGATCTTCCCAATTCGCCGGCAGCCTTTAAGACCAGGTTCCCGCCCATCGAATAACCGGCCAGCCAAATCCGATCGAGTCCATCGTGTTCGGCGAGTTCAGCGACGATCGCACGATAATCTTCGCTCAACCCGCTGTTATAGAGGGTCGGCGTCAGATGTTCGGTCCCGCCGCAGGTACGCTGATTTATGCGAATGACGTTGAACCCTGTTCGGTAGGCCTTTGTCGTGATGCCGAGCATGTACCTTGATTCGCTGGAGCCTTCCAGGCCGTGGACCAACAGCACCGTGGGGGAGGATGTTCGATTGTCTTGCCAATGGCAGTATCCAAGCAGTTGCGTGTCTGGCCTTGTAGTAAAGAGGCGGGATTCTTGAGGCAGTCCAGGCATCGAGAGATCCCGCGGCCAGTACCGAGGCATCAGTGTCATCAGATGTGCGTTGCGAAGCAGCAACGGCGGGCGGAAAGACCAGGCAGTGCTATTCATGCGCGTATCATAATGCAAAATGAGTTCTGGTGCGTACTGCGAATGTGTGTCGTTGGTGCCCACTATTATCGGCCAAGCGAATTATAGGATGTGAACAGTGGCGATCGATCCATGGACAGTCTAGGAACAGAGTTTCCAACCGCATTTCTTCTTCACCACGATTTTGCCTTTGATCTGTTCATAAACGGTCCATGGAATGATCTTCCTTTGAATCAGTTCTTCCTCCCGCTGGTGTAGGGGCGTCCCTTGATGATGTTCTCTGCATCCGCTTCTTCAATGCCTGGCAATGTTCTC
>JAOUEB010000221.1 GCA_029858925.1 Nitrospira sp. | reverse complement strand
CCATCGGCTCGGTTTGATCCGCGTGACCTTAGTTCTCCGATTTTCGATGCGACCTCGCGGTTCGTGCTGTAGCCGACGAACAGGCCGTCTCGCACAATGTCCCATCGCTGGCAGGCCACTCCATCATCGTCGTAGCCTGTCGCGGCCAGTGTCTCCGGTTCCGTATTGTCTGCCACGAGAGTCACGTGCGGGGAGCCGAAGCGAAACGAGCCCAGCTTATCGGTCGTCAGAAAACTCGTGCCGGCGTAGTTGGCTTCGTAGCCCAGCACGCGGTCCAGTTCGGTCGGATGGCCGCAGGATTCATGCATGGTAAGCGAGAGGTGTTCGGAATCGAGCACCATATCGTACTGCCCGTTTTCGACGGCCGGGGCCGTGACCTTTTCAAACGCTTGATCGGCGACACGCGGCGCCTCCTGCAGCAGGGCTGCCTCTTCGATCAGCTCATAGCCTTTTCGGAGGTGCGGGGTGTTACACGAGCGTGTCGCAAATCGCCCTTCATGCAGGGCGGTCGAGCTGATCGCGCCATGGGCAGCCAGCAGGTCACAATCAAGCACTGATCCTTCCGTGGACTCGAAGTGCTTGCGGTCCCGGCGCCACCAGACTTCAGCTGTGCTCCGGACGATGCCGCGCCTGCCATGCAGCGCCTCCATCGCGTTGAGTAGAAGGCTAGTTTTCTGGTCCAGCGGCACGGTAGCGGGATCGATCCGGACCGGCGTCACGATGCGATCGCAATGGATCGGCTCCTCGGCCAATCGCACCTTTTCGACAGCGATGGATGCCGAACCTCGCGCAATCTCCACCGCGAGGTCTGCCACGCGCGGAACCTCTTCCAGCGATAGGATCGAACTCGCGGCGAATCCCCAGGCGCCATGGTAGAGCACCCGCACACCGAATCCACTGTCCTCGATGCTACGAATCGACGCGATGCGGCGATCCTCGCCCAGGATGCTTTCGGTCGTACTACGCTGAATGCGAATGTCGCCGTACTCGGCGCCCGAAGCTTTGATGCGCCGCAGTGCGAGGTCAGCGAATTCTTCCCAGGAAGGAGAAGCCATGGAAGCTGGCTCCAGAGGAGATACCTGCGAGTCAGTATAGCAGGACGGCACACGACACGGTATCTGTAGATGGCCACCCGCCCACAATACTCAGATTCACCAGCTCATCGAGACTTTTCTTGGACCTGCCGTCCTGGGATGGTCCTGCGCCACGCAATTCTATGAGCGCAAGACCGGATCCCATGTGGGTGTTTTCAATCCGGTCGTGCGCGGAGTCGCCCCCAGCCTGATGCTGGGGGCTTAGAAGGTGGTAGACGGCTAGATGCTGGTCCCCATGCGGGTCGCTTCAACGAACTGCTCGCTAGAATCGTCGAGCGCGCGGCCGCGCCGTCCCTTCGGCGGCAGAATGAAGAGCTGCTTCGACTCCACGTGGTCCTGATGAGGCGCCGGCAGCGACATCTCATACTTCACCGGCCGCTTGTGGTCGGCGATCTGGAGTTGGGGATTGTACACACTGTTGAACTTCCAGAGCATCTTGACGAAGTTGGTTTGCCCGCGCAGGAGATGTCCCGCCGCCAGCTTGGCCGTGCCTTTGAGCGCGGCCCAACCGAGATGCTTCTTATTGAGCACTTGCTGGGTCTTGACCAGTTCTTCGTAAAACTCATGGAGCGGCATCTTCGTCGGCAGCACGGCATGTTGGATGTCGAACAGGCGGTAGTCCCGCGTCTGGAATTTACGCGACTCCGTGTGCCAGCTTTCTGTTCCCGGATAGGGCGTGTTGACGCTGATATTCACGATCTCCGGGATTTCCAAGCACCATTGCCGGATCACCTCAAAACGCTGCCGATCCCAGTCTGGGTCAGCAATCAAATTGATGGCCACGGTGATGCCGAGCGAACGGGCAAACTCCAGCGCCTCGAAGTTTCTGCCCAGCGAGATCCGCTTGCGGTGCATCTTGAGGCCTTCTTCGTCGATCGCCTCCACGCCCAAGAACATGTACTGGAGCCCGAGCGTCTTCCAGAACTGGAACACTTCCTTGTTGCGCAACAAGACGTCGCCGCGCGTCTCCATGTAATACTGCTTCTTGATGCCTCGACGTGCCACGCCTTCGCCGATTTCCATGCCCTGCTTGCCCTGGATAAACGCCACGTCGTCGACCAGAAAGATCCCCGGTTCTTCAATCCGTTCGAGATCTTCCACAGCCTTCTCCGGGCTGACCATCCGATAGCTGCGGCCATAGAACGTCCAGGCGCTGCAGAAGGAACAATCCCAGGGGCAGCCCCGCGCAAACTCGACCGAGGCGCAGGGGTCCAGCACCCCGATGAAATACTTGCGCCGGTTCCGAAGCAGATCGCGGGCCGGGCGCACATCGTCCAGATTTTCGATGAACTGCGCCGGGGGCCCCTCGCCGTCGAGGGTCACGACGCCCGGCACTTGGGTAATCGCTTTGCGGTCCTGCTCCACGGCTTCCAGCAACAGGGGAGCTGCCACTTCACCTTCGCCCTTGAGCACACAATCGATCGCGCCGTCGCCGTGCTTCAAAAAGTCCTGCGCCACAAAGGAGGCGCTGTGCCCTCCGATGAAGACGAATGAACGGGGCAGTTCCTGCTTGGTCAACTTCGCCAGATCCACAATCTCAGGGACATTCGCGAGGTAATTGCATCCGAAGGCGATGACGTCTGGCTTCCATGACCTGAGGAGGGCTTGGTAGTCTTGCCAGGTGTCGGCCTGCAGGTCGATCAGGCGGACCTCGTGCCCTGCCTGACGGACCGCCTGTGCCACCATCTCAAGACCGAGCGGCTCCAAGCGCAAATAGATTTTGGTGTACATCAAGGGACCGGGATGAACTGCGAGGAATTTCATTTCCTCTGACCTCCTTGAAAGACGTTCGTGCTGATTCGAAGTCGTCGCTGGTGATTGTTCACACGGGCATGTCCGGCCAATGCAGACTGACAGAATCCCACGAACTTAGGCAACGGCGGATTTTGACAGAATAGCCGCTGGGGTTCAACCCGTATCCCGCATTATTCATGACCGTGCGTTGCAACATCGTGCCCAAAGAAACAGGGGGCATGTTTGGGGTTTCTGGTTTCTGGTTTTTCGCAGGCATTCCTGACAACGCGAAACGTGAAACCCGAAACTCGCAACTCCCTCACATACAACTTCCTCGCGCTGGCGTTTTCATCCTCTTCTTGCGTACCATGCGCCCATGCTGCCCCCCGAACGCACGATGCGCCAGCGGATCATCGAGCTGCTGATCGGCGCGCGGCTCTCGTCCTATCAACTGGCGCACACGTTGGGCATTGCGGAACGGCTGATCGAGGACCATCTGCCGCATGTGGTGAAGACGCTGGCGCGGGACCGCACACAACGATTCGTACTCGAACCCTCCGCCTGTTCCGACTGCGGGTTTGTGTTTCGCAATCGGGCAAAATTGACCAGACCCAGCCGATGTCCCATGTGCCGCAGCGAGGAGATTACGGTTCCACGGTACGGCATCGAACCGGTCACCAAATGATCCGGCCATCTGGACAGACTCGTATTAAATTGAGTAGGATGCGGTCCCGGAAATGATTATGAGACCCTCACGCCACATATTCTGCGTTCTCGGATTTCTCCTCCTACTGGGCTGTTCCGATAAAGCCAAGGACTTGTTTGAAACTGCCGCGTTCGAAGAGAATCAGGGTAACGTCACCCATGCCAAGGAGCTCTACGAAGAGCTGGTTCGTTCCTATCCATCCAGCAAAGAAGCCGAGCTTGCGAGAACCCACTTGGCGGACCTGAAGTAAGTACGTCACGATTCCTTGGGAAACCACGGAAAGAACGCGTTCGTTGTCCGCTGATAAACCTGATACTCCTCCCCACGGCTTGCCAGCGCTTGCTCCTCCGCCGGTGGAATGCCGGTGACTTTCAGCAGCAGCGCACCCATAAGAATCGGCCCAATCCAGGTCAATAACCAGCCGGGCGCTCCCATCG
>JAOUEB010000004.1 GCA_029858925.1 Nitrospira sp. | reverse complement strand
CCATCAGCGGCGCTGACGACCAAGATCGCCCCATCCATCTGAGCGGCGCCGGTGATCATGTTCTTGACATAGTCGGCGTGCCCGGGACAGTCCACGTGGGCGTAATGCCGCTTGTCAGTCTCGTACTCAACGTGGCTGATGGCAATGGTCATGATCTTCGTGGCATCGCGGCGCCCTTGGCTCTCGCTCGCCTTGGCCACTTCGTCGTAGGGGATGAACTTCGCCATGCCCCGATCCGCGCAAACCTTGGTCAACGACGCCGTCAACGTGGTCTTCCCATGGTCCACGTGCCCGATCGTCCCAATATTCACATGCGGCTTCTTCCGCTCAAATTTCGCCTTCGCCATACCGAACTCCTCCCTGCTACTTACGATTCAATCAGCGGCAGTTACTCACCGCGATACTTGGTAATAATGGCCTCAGAAATCTGCCGAGGGACCGGCTCGTATCGATCGAATTCCATACTATACGTTGCGCGTCCTTGTGTGCGCGAGCGAAGGTCGGTCGCGTACCCGAACATCTCACTGAGCGGCACAGACGCGTCGATAGCCTGCGCACCTGCCCGGACCTTCATTCCCTGCACCTTCCCACGCCGACCGTTCAGATTGCCGATGACATCGCCCATGAATTCCTGAGGAACCAGGACCTCCACCTTCATTATCGGCTCAAGCAAAACTGGATCAGCCTTTTTGCAAGCATCGGCAAATGCCATGGACCCGGCGATTTTGAAGGCCATTTCATTCGAGTCCACATCGTGATAAGAGCCATACGTAAGAGTCACGCGCACGTCACGCAAGGGATACCCAGCGATAACACCGCTATCTAGCCGCTCCCTCACACCCTTTTCAATGGCCGGAATAAATTCCTTCGGAATCACGCCGCCGACGACTTTATTGACAAATTCGAATCCCTTACCGGGCTCTGATGGCTCAACCGACAACACGACATGGCCATATTGACCGCGACCGCCCGTCTGCTTGACATACTTCGACTCTGCTTCAGCTTTTCGGCGAATCGTTTCGCGAAACGCCACTTCCGGCTTACCGACATTGGCCTCGACTTTAAACTCGCGCAACATCCGGTCAACGATAATCTCGAGATGCAGCTCACCCATGCCGGCAATAATTGTTTGCGATGTCTCTTCATCCGTACGAACCCTGAATGAAGGATCCTCCTGCGCCAGCTTCTGAAGCGCGAAGCCCATCTTCTCCTGATCCTGCTTCGTCTTAGGCTCAATCGCCATCGCAATCACAGGCTCTGGAAACTTCATAACCTCGAGAAGTACCGGCTGCTTCTCATCCGCCAGCGTATCGCCGGTGGTAGCCCCCCTGAGACCGACGGCAGCAACAATGTCGCCCGCATAAGCGACGTCGATTTCTTCCCGCTTATTCGCATGCATCTTAAGCAAACGCCCGACACGCTCTTTCGTACCCTTCGTCACATTGAGAACCGACGACCCCGTCTTCAACGTCCCAGAATAGACGCGGAAAAACACCACCTGCCCGGCAAATGGATCAGTCATCAACTTGAAGGCAAGCGCAGCAAACGGCTCACTGTCGGACGGCTTGCGCAGGACCTCTTTACCCGTATTGGGATCAATCCCCTTCACCGGCGGAATATCAAGCGGCGACGGCAGGTAGTCCACGACAGCATCCAATAGCTGCTGGACACCTTTATTCTTAAACGCAGACCCACAGAGAACCGGCGTCACCTTCATCGAGATCGTCGCGGCCCTGATCGCCCGGCGCACTTCCTCTTCTGTCAGCGCATGACCATTCAAGTACTTCTCCATGACCTGATCGTCAAACTCAGCAACGGCTTCCAGCATTTTCTCACGATATTCATTCGCCCGATCCACGAGATTCGCCGGAATGTCGCCGACCTCGTACTTAGCGCCCAAGGTTTCATCGTCGTAAAAGAAACCCTTCATGCTCACGAGATCCACCGATCCCCGGTACTCAGCTTCCCGCCCGATCGGAATCTGAATGGGAACTGGGTTTGCGCCAAGTCGATCGATGATCGACTGAACACTGGCGTAAAAGTCTGCGCCCACTCGATCCATCTTATTCATGAAGGCAATGCGCGGGACCTCATACTTATCAGCCTGGCGCCAGACCGTCTCCGATTGCGGCTCCACTCCCTGCACAGAATCAAACGCAGCCACTGCACCATCGAGCACGCGCAACGATCGCTCAACCTCAATCGTGAAATCGACGTGGCCAGGAGTGTCGATAATATTGATGCGCTTGTCCTTCCAGAAGCAGGTCGTCGCCGCAGCCGTAATCGTAATGCCGCGCTCACGCTCCTGCTCCATCCAATCCATCGTCGCGGCGCCTTCATGAACCTCGCCCAGCTTGTGCGTCATGCCCGTGTAGAACAAGATCCGCTCAGTCGTCGTGGTTTTTCCGGCGTCAATGTGGGCCATGATGCCGATGTTTCGCGTATGTTCCAGCGCTGTTTGACGAGCCACTTGATTCCCCTAAAAACACGTGTGCCGCAAGCCGAGCCGGCCTACACTGCTGCGATCCAAGAGCACTCGATGTCTGCGAATCGCAGCACGGCTCACCTGCAGCACAGAACCACGTTACCAGCGATAATGGGCGAACGCCTTATTCGCCTCTGCCATCCGATGGACGTCTTCCCGCTTCTTCACTGCGGCCCCCGTATTGTTCGAGGCGTCCAGCAACTCGGCCGCAAGCTTTTCCCGCATGCTCTTTCCGCCGCGCGTACGCGCATACTGCGACAACCATCGAAGCGCCAAAGACACCCTGCGCGAAGGCCTGATTTCCACCGGAACTTGATACGAAGCCCCTCCCACACGGCGAGACTTCACCTCCACAATCGGCTTCACATTGTCAACCGCAGCCTTGAACACTTTCAGCGGGTCGCTGCCGGTTTTTTCCTGAATAGCGTCGAATGCTCCATAACAAATGCGCTCGGTTGTGCTCTTCTTTCCGCCACTCATCAACGTGTTGATGAATTTCCCGACAAGCTTGTCGCGGTAGCGCACATCTGGCAGCACTTCACGTTGGTCTAAAAATCTACTGCGAGGCATCGTTTACCTATCTCGTTCGTTGTTTAACCGAATCGACATTCCATCCACCTAGCGCCCGACACCCTACTTCGGGCGCTTGGCGCCGTACTTTGAACGACTTTGCTTACGGCCTGCCACACCCACCGCATCCAAGGCGCCGCGCACCAAGTGATAACGCACGCCTGGCAAGTCCTTGACGCGGCCACCGCGCACCAGCACGATCGAGTGCTCTTGCAAATTATGCCCGACACCGGGAATATACGTTGTCACTTCCATTCCATTCGTCAACCGAACACGCGCCACCTTCCGCAAAGCTGAGTTCGGCTTCTTGGGCGTCGTAGTATAAACACGAAGGCACACTCCCCGCTTCTGCGGGCAGGACTTCAAGGCCGGACTCTTCGTCTTCGCCTTGACCAAGTTTCGCCCTTTTCTTACCAGCTGATTTATCGTCGGCATCCTATTAAAACCTTCCGGAATTGCGAACTCAATTATGACCGTCAGATGAAAGACGGCGGATTATATTGATCTGCCACCATATTGTCAAGAGAGGTTCAACCACAATTACGACCGTGACCCCTCACCTGCGGTGGTCGCCGGAGCCTCAGAAGAGACAACCGCAGCTGCTGGAGCGGCTCCGACTGCAGCGGCTTCCGCTTTTTCGCTGATCACGAACGTGTCTCGATATTCTTCAAAACCTGTGCCGGCTGGGATTAATCTTCCCACAATGACATTTTCTTTGAGGCCCAATAAATTATCTTGACGCCCATTGATGGCCGCTTCCGTCAGCACTCGAGTCGTTTCCTGGAATGAGGCCGCCGAAATAAAGCTGTCGGTCGTCAACGCCGCTTTGGTGATCCCAAGCAGAACGGGCTTACCCAGCGCTGGTTTGCCGTCTTTTTCAAGCACTCGTTCATTCTCTGCTTCAAACACGCTCTTGCTGACTTGACTGCCCGGCAAGAACTGCGTGTCGCCAGGATCTTCGATCCGAACCTTGCGGAGCATTTGCCGCACAATAACCTCGATATGCTTGTCGTTGATCGAGACGCCCTGGAGTCGATACACGTCTTGCACTTCATCCACGAGATATTTCTGCAGCTCATTAGGCCCGAGCACATCGAGGATGTCATGCGGATTAGCCGATCCGTCCATCAACGGCTCCCCGGCCCGCACCCAATCCCCCTCGTGCACGTTGACATGCTTGCCTTTGGGAATGAAGTACTCCTTCACATCGCCCAATTTATTATCGACCAGGACCTTGCGCTGGCCCTTGACGAACCCTCCATAGGACACTTCTCCATCGATCTCCGTAATGACCGCTTGCTCCTTCGGCTTCCTTGCCTCGAATAACTCGACGACGCGCGGAAGACCTCCGGTGATGTCCTTCGTCTTCGTCGTCTCACGTGGAATCTTGGCCAACACATCGCCGGGGTGGGCCATGGCGCCCTTCTCGACGAAGATATGGGCTCCCACCGGCAGCAAATACCGCGCGACGGTATTGGACCCGCCGGAAACTTTCGCCGTCTTGCCGGCTTCGTCCTTAACTGAGATACGGGGGCGGAGCGTCGCACCTGCATGCTCGATAATGACCTTGCGTGACAAACCCGTCACCTCGTCGAACTCTTCCTTCATGGTGACGCCTTCCACAATGTCGCCGAATGCCACCTTGCCGCCCACCTCCGTCAAAATCGTGAGCGAATACGGGTCCCATTCAACGAGTTTTTGCCCCACGGCGACCGGGTCTCCATCCTTGATCTTGATTTTTGCGCCGTAGACGACCGGGTACTTTTCACGCTCGCGGCCACTGTCATCGACGATCGCGATCTTTGTATTGCGGTTCATCACAACCCACTCACCGTCTTTATTGCGCACGGCGATGCCGGCATTATGAATGTCCGTATTCTTCTTAGCGTCGAAACTCATGAACTTGATCCGCCCGGCATGTTTCGCTTCCACCACCGTCTGCTCGACCACTTTGCTGGCCGTACCGCCGATGTGGAACGTCCGCATCGTTAACTGAGTTCCCGGCTCGCCGATCGACTGCGCGGCAATCACGCCGACAGGTTCACCCTTCTCAACGAGACGACCGCGCGCCAGATCCCGTCCATAACATGCGCGGCAGACCCCGCGAAGCGATTGGCAGGTCAGCACGGACCGGATCTTGACGCGGTCGACTCCGGCCTCCACGATCGATCTGGTCAGTTCTTCGTGAATCTCCTCGTTCCGCGACACGATGATTTCTCCGGTCACGGGGTCGCGGATTTCCTCCGCCGCCAACCGTCCCAAAACACGCTCTTCCAACGGCTGAATGATCTCGCCGCCTTCGACCAGCGCGCTGACGATAATGCCGTCGTGCGTGCCGCAATCGAGTTCGTTGATGATCACATCCTGTGCAATGTCGACCAACCGGCGGGTCAGATAGCCGGAGTTTGCCGTCTTCAATGCAGTGTCGGCGAGACCCTTTCTCGCGCCGTGTGTCGAAATAAAATACTGCAAAACGGTGAGGCCTTCGCGAAAGTTCGCCGTAATGGGCGCCTCAATGATTTCGCCGGACGGCTTGGCCATCAGGCCGCGCATACCCCCCAACTGCCGGATTTGCTGCGAGCTGCCTCGCGCGCCGGAGTCGGCCATCATGAAAATAGGGTTGAACGACTCGGCTTTGCCCGGATCTCCTCCTGCGCCAAGTTCCTTCATCATCTCGTTGGCAACCTGTTCGGTCACGTGCGCCCAAATATCGATCACTTTGTTATAGCGTTCCCCGTTCGTGATCAGACCTTCGGAGTATTGCTTTTCGATTTCGTTGACTTCGCGCTGAGCCTTCCCAATAAACTCTTCTTTCCTGCTTGGAATGTGCATATTGTCGATGCAGATCGACAGCCCTGCCTTGGTGGCATAGGTGAACCCAATATCCTTAATGTTGTCGAGAAACTCGACGGTATCCCGGTGACCGGTCTGCCGATAGACGGAGTCGATCAGCTTGGTCATCTCCTTCTTGGTCATGAGCTTGTTCGCATTGGCGAACGGCAGGCCCGCAGGAAGGATCTCCGACAGCAGCACGCGGCCAACGGTGGTTTGCACCAAGCCCCCCGCCAGACGCACCTTGATGCGCGCATGCTCTTCCACTTCACGCGCGTCAAAGGCAATTCGGACTTCTTCAGCCGACCCAAACACTTTGCCTTCGCCTTTCGCTCCCAGCCGCTCCTTCGTCAACCAATAGCAGCCCAGGACCATGTCTTGCGACGGCACGGCGATCGGCTTCCCGTTGGCCGGCGAAAGAATGTTGTTGATGGACATCATCAAGACTCGCGCCTCGACCTGCGCTTCGACGGATAGCGGCACGTGCACCGCCATCTGGTCTCCGTCGAAGTCCGCGTTGAATGCGGCGCACACGAGCGGATGCAATCGGATTGCCTTGCCTTCGACAAGCACCGGATCGAATGCCTGAATACCCAGTCGGTGGAGCGTCGGCGCTCGATTCAGCAGGACCGGATGTTCGCGGATCACTTCGTCGAGCACGTCCCACACTTCCGGCCGTTCCTTTTCGACCAGCCGCTTCGCGCTCTTGATCGTGGTCGCCGCCCCACGCGCTTCGAGCTTGTGGAAGATAAACGGCTTAAATAATTCCAACGCCATCTTCTTGGGCAATCCGCACTGATGGAGACGCAACTCGGGGCCGACGACAATGACCGTACGCCCGGAATAGTCGACGCGTTTACCGAGCAAGTTTTGGCGGAACCGTCCCTGCTTGCCTTTGAGCATATCGCTCAACGACTTGAGCGGGCGCTTGTTCGGCCCGCGAATCGCGCGGCCGCGCCGTCCATTGTCGAAGAGGGCATCGACCGCTTCTTGCAACATGCGCATTTCATTTCGAATGATCACGCCCGGCGCTTTCAGTTCCATCAGCCGCTTCAACCGATTATTCCGGTTGATCACGCGCCGATAGAGATCGTTCAAGTCGGACGTGGCAAACCGGCCGCCGTCGAGAGGGACGAGCGGACGCAGTTCCGGCGGCAGCACCGGGATCACATCCAGAATCATCCACTCCGGCTTATTCTCAGACTTACGAAACGCCTCAAGAACTTTGAGACGCTTGGCGTATTTCTTCTTCATAGCCGCCGAGGTCGACGACTTCGCTTTGGCCTGTAGCTCGTCCCACAGCGCATTGAGATCAATTTTTCGCAGCAAATCTCGGATGGCTTCCGCGCCAATTCCCGCCTTGAATCCGCTGGAGCCGAATTCAGACACCAAGGTCCGCAGCTTGTCTTCCGACACCAGCTCCTTTTCCGACAGATCGGTCGAACCCGGATCTACACAGACATAGCTTTCGAAGTAGAGAATTTTCTCCAGCTGCTTCAAGCTCATATCCAGAAGCGTACCGATGCGGCTGGGCACCCCTTTCAAGAACCAAATGTGCGCGACCGGCGCGGCCAATTCGATATGCCCCATCCGCTCGCGGCGCACTTTCGACTGGATCACCTCAACGCCGCACTTGTCGCAGACAATGCCGCGGTGCTTCATGCGCTTGTACTTGCCGCAATTGCACTCCCAATCTTTGATCGGGCCGAAAATTTTGGCGCAGAACAGCCCGTCCTTTTCCGGTTTGAACGACCGATAGTTGATCGTCTCCGGCTTCTTCACTTCCCCATACGACCAGGACCTAATTTTTTCGGGCGACGCAATGCGGATGCGCATCGAATCGAACGACACTGCGTCCCGTTGTTTTTCAAACAAAGTATATACGCCTTCCAAGGTAGTGCCCTCCTCCGATGCCGGGACTCACCCGGCACACAAGCGGTTAGTCTTGCGTCTTGACCAGCTCGACATCGAGCCCCAAACTTTGCAACTCTTTGACCAAGACGTTGAACGACTCGGGCAATCCAGGCTCCAGAAACGGCTCGCCTTTCACGATCGCTTCGTACATGCGCGACCGGCCCGGCACATCGTCGGACTTGACCGTGAGAAACTCTTGCAGCGTTGAAGCAGCCCCGTATGCTTGCAACGCCCACACTTCCATTTCCCCCAAACGCTGTCCGCCGAATTGGGCCTTGCCGCCCAACGGCTGCTGTGTGACGAGCGAATAGGGGCCGATGGACCGCGCATGGATCTTGTCGTCCACCAGGTGGTGGAGCTTCAGCACATACATGTACCCAACGGTAACCGGACTACTGAACGGTTCGCCCGTCTTGCCGTCAACCAGCCGGCTTTGCCCGCTCAAAGGCAGCTTTGCCTTCTTGAGCAAATCCTTAATTTCATTTTCCGAAGCTCCGTCGAAGACTGGGCTGGCCACTTTGATCCCCAACGCCTTGGCCGCCCATCCGAGGTGCGTCTCCAAGATTTGGCCCACGTTCATACGAGACGGCACACCCAATGGATTCAGCACAATTTCGACCGGAGTCCCGTCGGGCAAATAGGGCATATCCTCTTCTGGCAACACCCGAGACACGACACCCTTGTTGCCGTGGCGGCCGGCCATCTTGTCTCCAACCTGAATCTTACGCTTCATGGCGACATAGACCTTCACCAGCTTGATCACGCCGGGAGGCAATTCGTCGCCCCGTTTCAAGCGGCCGACCTTCTCGTCGTAGAGCGTCTGGAGAATTTCAATCTGTTCCTTCGCCCGCCGCTCAACGTCCTCCAATTCCTTTTGTTCGTCCGGATCGCTGAGAATGATGTGCCGCACGGTGTCGTCGGGCAGCCGCTTGAGAATCTCCGCCGTCAGCTTGCCCTTTTTCTTCAAAATGACGTCGCCGGTGTCCGGGTCCATCAAATCGCGGCCCACTACTTTGCCGAGCAACAGCTTTCTGATCTTCTTTGTCTTTTCTTCGTCGATGATCCGCAGCTCTTCGTGGTGATCGCGCTGCAGCTTCATTTGATCATCGGTTTCGATGCTCTTCGACCGCTCATCCTTGTCGAGACCTTTGCGCGAGAAAATCTTCACGTCCACCACGATGCCCTCGACGCCCGGAGGCACGGTCAGCGAGGTGTCCTTCACATCGCCGGCTTTCTCGCCAAAGATAGCGCGCAGCAACTTTTCTTCCGGTGTCAGCTGGGTTTCACCCTTCGGCGTGACTTTGCCGACCAGAATGTCGCCCGGCTTCACCTCAGCACCGATGCGGATGATGCCGCTCTCATCCAAATTTCTGAGCGCTTCCTCTCCGACATTGGGAATGTCGCGGGTCACATCTTCCTTGCCTAATTTCGTGTCGCGGGCCTCCACCTCGAACTCTTCGATGTGGACCGACGTGAACACGTCTTCACGGACCAGTTTCTCGCTGAGCAGAATGGCGTCTTCGAAGTTGTAGCCGCCCCACGGCATAAAGGCCACGAGGATGTTCTTCCCCAATGCCAGCTCTCCATGATCGATCGCCGGCCCGTCGCCGAGCACTTGCCCCTTCTTGACCGGTTGGCCGATCTGTACCACCGGAGTCTGGGTGATGCAGGTGTTTTGATTCGAGCGTTGGAACTTGATGAGGTCATAGACGTCCAGCCCGGAATCCTTTCCCTTTTTCCCATCCTTCGAGTCAGCCCGAACCACGATGCGCGTGGCATCGACGCTTTCCACGACCCCAGCCCGACGGGCTTGGATGACATACCCTGAATCGCGCGCCACCACCGCTTCCATTCCGGTGCCGACCAGCGGCGACTCGGAAGTCAGCAGCGGAACCGCCTGGCGTTGCATATTCGAGCCCATCAACGCGCGGTTGGCATCGTCATGCTCCAAGAACGGCACCAGAGCGGTCGCGACGCTGACGACCTGCTTCGGAGATACGTCCATATACTCGATCTTGTCCGGCGTAGCCATGATGAAATCTCCGCCGTGCCGGCACGAGACAGTCTCAGAAACCAGCCGTCCCGCCCCATCCACTTTGGAGTTCGCTTGAGCAATGATGTATTTGTCCCCTTCGATCGCGGACAGAAATTCCATCTCATCCGTCACGCGCCCTTTCACCACTTTCCGATACGGCGCCTCAATGAATCCAAACTGATTAATCCGCGCATAGGTCGCCAGCGAGGTGATCAATCCGATATTCGGACCTTCCGGCGTTTCAATGGGACAGATGCGGCTATAGTGTGACGGATGCACGTCACGAACTTCGAATCCCGCGCGCTCTCTCGTCAACCCGCCCGGTCCAAGCGCCGACAGGCGCCGTTTGTGCGTAATCTCGGCCAGCGGATTCGTCTGGTCCATAAATTGAGACAGCTGGCTGCTGCTGAAGAATTCTTTGACCGCTGCGACAACCGGCTTGGCGTTGATCAGATCGTGCGGAAGCACCGTCTCCATATCGAGAAGGTTCATGCGCTCCTTGATACTGCGCTCCATCCGCACCAAACCCAGCCGAAACTGATTTTCCAACAGCTCGCCGACCGACCGGACGCGGCGGTTGCCCAAATGGTCGATGTCGTCGATTTCCCCCTTGCCAATCTTGAGGTTTACGAGGTAACGAATCACTTCGACGATGTCCTGGGCAGTCAGCGTGCGCTGTTCCAGAGGGAGGTCCAATCCCAGCTTCTTATTGAGCTTGAGACGGCCGACGGGAGACAGATCGTATCGCTTGGAATTCAAGAACAGGTTGTCGAACAGCGCCCGCGCGGTGTCGACGGACGGCGTTTCCCCCGGACGGAGCCGGCGATAGATCTCCACCATCGCTTCTTCTTTCGAGCTGATCTTCTCCATTTCCAAGGTATCGAGGATCACCGGCGTGGCCGTGGCCATATCGAGATAGATGACTTTGAATTCCTCGACCCCGCTCTCGACGATCGCCTCCACAATTTCGGCGGTCAATCGCTGATTCTTCTCGGCCAACTTAGTCTTCTTCGAATCGACCAATTCCGTGAGCACGGCGCGGCCCACAAGTTCCGTGGGAAGCATCGGGATTTCTTTCACTCCGGCGGCCTTCAACTTGGCGATCAACCCCTTGGTCAACCTGGCGCCTTCCCGCACCAGCGGTTCCTTGCTGCCCTTTTCAAAAACTTCGCCCGAACACCGAAGTCCATGATGAATGTCGGCGTCCAACTTGCGGAACATCTTGCCGTTCGACACCCGGATGTCCTCAACGGGATAGTACATCTTGAGCAAGTCGTCGCTGGAAAACCCGAAGGCCTTCAATAAAATGGTGGTGGGCATTTTCCGCCGACGATCGATGCGAACATACAGAATGTCCCGCGCATCGAACTCGAAATCGAGCCAGGAGCCCCGATAGGGAATGATGCGGGCGCTAAAGAGCACCTTGCCGCTCGCGTGAGTGCGCCCTTTGTCATGCGTAAACGAGGCGCCCGGCGAACGATGGAGCTGACTGACAACGACGCGCTCGGTTCCGTTAACGATAAAGGTCCCGCGCTCCGTCATCAGTGGCAATTCGCCGACGTAGACCTCTTGTTCGCGGACGTCGAGCACTTTCTTTCTGGGCCCCTTGTCTTCCCTGTCGAACACCACCAGGCGAACCCGCAACTTCAACGGCACCGCGAAGGTCATGCCCTGCTCAAGGCACTCCCGCTCGTCATACTTGGGCGTGCCCAGCGTATAGCTCGAGAACTCGAGCATCGCCGTATTGTTGTAGTCTGGAATCGGAAACACGCTCGCCAATGCCGCTTGCAGGCCAGTATCTTTCCGACGCTCCGGCTCTGCTTCAAGCTGCAGAAACTCCTCATACGAGCGTTTCTGAATCTCGATCAGATCCGGAATATCGATGTTGGTTCGAATGCGAGAGTAATCTTTCCGCTCGACGAACTCTTGCAGAGTCGTTTCGGACATGCCCGCTCCTCCACGTTTGTTGGCGGTGAACAGAGGTCACTGGTCGGAAGTCACGGATGAGACCGCGGACACGCGGCCTCATCCAATTGACCACTGACGACTGACGAATGACGTTTGCAGTTTACTTGATTTCGACCTTTGCGCCGCTTTCTTCGAGCTTCTTCTTCATGGTATCGGCTTCTTCCTTTGCCACGCCGGTCTTCACCGGCTTTGGCGCGCCTTCCACCAAGTCTTTCGCTTCCTTTAGCCCAAGGCTGGTCAATTCACGCACGACCTTGATGACTTGAATCTTCTTGTCGGCCGGCGCGGACGCGAGAATGACGTCGAACTCCGTCTTTTCCTCGGCAACCGCGGCGCCACCGCCTGCAGCCGGACCCGCCATAACCGCAACCGGCGCTGCAGCCGTGACCCCAAAGCGGGTTTCCAACCCCTTCACCAGTTCGGCCAAATCGAGCACGCTCATGCCTTCGATAGCCTTGATCAATTCTTCCTGCGATAGTTTCGTTGTGGTTGCTGACATGTCCCCCTCCCCTTTCTTTTTATCCTGAATGGCTGCAATGACTCTCACGAATTTTAACAAGACCGCGTTGAGCGTATACACCACGCCACGGATCGGCCCCTGCATGGCCGAAAGCAGCATGGCAATCAGCACTTCCTTTTTCGGCAGGTTGGCGACAGCTGCCAGGTCGGCTGGCTTGACGACTTTCCCTTCCAGCACACCGACCATCATCCGGATCTTTTCTGCGCGCTTTTCTGCGCCGATGAAATCACGCAAAACCTTCGTCGGCAGGACCGGATCGTCATACCCGATGACGATGCCCGTAGGCCCCTTGAGATGCTCCGCGAGACCGGCCAAGGTGGTCCCCTCAACCGCGCGGGCCGCAATCGTGTTCTTGACGACCCGGTATTCGGCCTTGGCGCCACGGAGCTGCTTGCGCAACTCCGTCACATGATTGACCGGGAGACCGACACATTCCGTCAGAATGGCCAGCCGCGCGCGGCCGAACCTTTCGGCCAATTCCGCGACCGCCGTGGCTTTCTCTTCCTTCTTCATTGCCTTCCCCTTCCAAACAAAGAGTCACTCGTCAACGGTCATTGGTCACTGACGGAAAGATTCTCCATCAATGACGAATGACTAGCGACCATCCCTCTTTACGACCACTGCTTCATCAGCGCAACCGCATCCAGCCTCACGCCGGGCCCCATCGTACTGGAAATTACGACGCTCTTGAGATACCGCCCCTTGCACGAAGCTGGCTTGGCCTTGATGACCGATTCAATGACAGCCGACGCGTTGTCATACAATTTGGCGGCATCGAACGACACTTTCCCGACCGGTACCTGTACAATGCCGGCCTTTTCGACCTTATATTCGACCCGTCCCTTGCGAATATCGGCAACGGCCTTGCCCACCTCAAATGTGACCGTGCCGGTCTTTGGATTCGGCATAAGGCCGCGCGGGCCTAACTGCTTCCCGAGCTTGCCGACCGATGCCATCAGATCAGGAGTTGCAATGGCGCAATCGAAATCCATCCATCCCCCCTTGATCTTTTCCATCAAATCGTCCGCCCCCACATAGTCGGCCCCAGCCTGTCTCGCTTCCTGTTCCTTGTCGCCCTTGGCAAATACCAAGACCCGCACCTTTTTCCCGGTGCCGTGCGGAAGCGACGTGGTCCCGCGGACCATTTGATCCGACCGTTTAGGGTCAACCCCCAGTCGGAGCGCCAGATCAATCGATTCGTCGAACTTCGCATAGGCCAACGTCTTCACGGCCTCGACCGCTTCCCGCAACCCGTAGGCCCGCGGCTCAACTTTCTCTATTGCGGCCTTCATCTTCTTTCCCATGGCAACAACTCCTTCTCTCTCGACTCTACCCTTGGATAACGACGCCCATGCTGCGGGCGGTGCCTTCGATAATCTTGACGGCCCCTGCCACATCGGCCGCATTCAGATCGGCCATCTTTTTCTGCGCGATCTCGTTCAACTGCGCTCTCGTGATCTTCCCGACCTTGTCTTTCTGAGGCACGCCGGATCCTTTGATAATCCCGGCTGCCTTCTTCAAGAGGTCTGAGGCCGGCGGCGTCTTCATGATGAAGGTGAAGGTCCGATCCTTGTACACCGTGATAACAACCGGAATGATGCTGTCGCCTTCCTTCTGCGTCTTGGCATTGAACTGCTTGCAGAACTCCATAATATTGACCCCGTGCTGGCCAAGCGAGGGGCCGACGGGGGGCGCCGGATTGGCCTTCCCTGCCGGAATCTGCAATTTGATTTGCGCGGACACTTCCTTCGCCATGCGTTTCTCCTTCGCAGCTGTCGATCAGCACTCGCCGTAAACCGGCGGCTGACAGCCGCTCAAATCCGCTCAACCTGTAAAAACCCCAATTCCACCGGCGTCGATCGACCAAAAATACTCACCATGAGCTTCAACCGACTGTGGTCTTGATCAACCTCATCCACCAAACCATTGAACCCCAAGAACGGACCGTCGATGATTCGAACATTGTCGCCCTTGATGAACTTCACCTGCTCGCGAGGCTCGGCTTGCCCCGCATCGACTTGCTTGAGTAATGACTCGACTTCTTCATCGGTCAACGGCATCGGCACCGTCCCGCCCCCCACAAACCCGGTGACCTTCGGAGTCTCCTTGATCATCTGCAGAGTCTCATCGCCCACCGGCGATTCCAGCTCTACCAATACATAGCCGGGGAAGAACTTGCGCCGAGAAGTCCGGCGTTTGCCGTCCTTGATTTCAATCACATCCTCTGTGGGCACGAGCACCTGCCCGAGCTTCTCCACCAACCCCATCTGATTGGCTCGCTCCACCAAGCTGGTCTTAACGCGCCCCTCAAACCCCGCATACGTATGAATGACGTACCAGTTCTTCGTCATGCCCCACCCTTCGGTCTATAGACCTCAGCCACGTCCGACAATTCCTTGACCATCTCTGCGCATCTCTCAAAGCAGTTTTGCGACCAGCCACGAAAGAACCGAATCCATGGCCGACAGGTAGAGCGACATTAGCACGCAAAAGATGATCACAACCGTTGTGGAACCAATGGTTTCCGCGCGGGTCGGAAAAGAAACCTTCTTCAACTCAGCGCGCACATCCGTCAAGAACAGCCGGATCGAATCAACCATTCGCTTGAACATCAGTAGCTCCGCTTTCTATCTGTGTCGCTCCGCTCCGCGGCACGAGCACACTTGGTGTGGCAGGGGCACTAGGATTTGAACCTAGACTCTCGGTTTTGGAGACCGATGTGCTGCCATTGACACCATGCCCCTACTTGGACATGAAACGTAAGGCGTGAACGTCAGCCGATCGGTGAACCACTCACCCCTTACCGCTCACCCCTTATTTCACCTCTTTATGAGGCGTGTGCTTCCGGCAGAACTTGCAGAACTTGTTTCGTTCCAACCGATCCGGGTCATTCTTCTTGTTTTTATTCGTCGAATAATTTCGCTGCTTACAGGCCGGACAGGCCAAATCGATAATTTCGCGCATCGTAATCCTCGTTATTCGTCAATCGCCCAATTCGTCTGCCCGTCTGTCCCGGCTGACGCGTTGCGTCCGTTTACGCCAAGATTTCCGTCACGACGCCGGAACCGACGGTCTTGCCGCCCTCGCGCACCGCGAAGCGCAGGCCCTGATCCATCGCAATCGGGCTGATCAATTCGCCCGTCACACTCACGTTGTCCCCCGGCATCACCATCTCCACCCCCGGATTGAGCGACACGATCCCCGTCACATCCGTGGTCCGGAAGTAGAACTGCGGCCGATACCCATTGAAGAACGGCGTGTGCCGCCCCCCTTCTTCCTTCGCCAACACATAGATTTCCGCTTTGAACTTCGTATGCGGCGTGACGGTCTTGGGCTTCGAAAGCACCATGCCCCGCTCCACGTCTTCTTTCTTCGTCCCCCGCAAGAGCACGCCGATGTTGTCGCCCGCCTGCCCTTCATCCAGCACTTTACGGAACATCTCCACGCCGGTCACGATGGTGGTCTGGGTGGGCCGCAAGCCCACGATCTCGATTTCATCGCCGACTTTCACGATGCCCCGTTCGCAGCGCCCCGTCACCACGGTGCCGCGCCCACTGATAGTGAAGACGTCTTCGATCGGCATCAGGAAGGGCTTGTCGATCGGCCGCTGCGGCGTCGGAATATAACTATCGACGGCATCGAGCAGCGCCATGATGCTGGGCACGCCCAGCGGCCCCTGATCGCCTTCCATGGCCTTCAACGCGCTGCCATGCACGATCGGGGTCTTGTCCCCGGGGAATCCATACTTGGTCAAGAGCTCCCGCACTTCGAGCTCAACCAACTCCAACAGCTCTTTGTCATCGACCTTGTCGGCCTTGTTCAAAAACACCACGATATAGGGCACGCCCACCTGCCGCGCCAACAGAATATGTTCCCGGGTCTGCGGCATGGGCCCATCAGCGGCGCTGACGACCAAGATCGCCCCATCCATCTGAGCGGCGCCGGTGATCATGTTCTTGACATAGTCGGCGTGCCCGGGACAGTCCACGTGGGCGTAATGCCGCTTGTCGGTCTCATACTCAACGTGGCTGATGGCA
>JAOUEB010000220.1 GCA_029858925.1 Nitrospira sp. | reverse complement strand
CCTGCACCACGAATACCCGAATCGCAAAGGCCAGCACAATGGCCACGATGATGGCTTCCGCATATTCCCGAAAGATCGACTTCAGTCCGGCCTGGTCGGCCTTTCGTTCGGACACCGCAGCCCCGGACACCGGCGCCTGCGGCCCTCCGGCAGGAGAACCGGACATCTTGTCGGCATCGGTCCGGTTCGGATCGGCGTTCATTCATCACCGACTTTCAAAATTGCCAGGAAGGCTTCTTGCGGCACCTCGACGCTCCCGACGGCTTTCATGCGTTTCTTGCCTTCCTTCTGCTTTTCGAGCAATTTCCGTTTCCGCGAAATATCGCCGCCGTAACACTTTGCCAGGACGTTCTTCTTCATGGCCCCGATCGTTTCGCGCGCGACGATCTTGCTCCCGATCGCCGCTTGAATGGCAATCTCATACATCTGCCGGGGGATGAGTTCCTTCATTTTCTCCGCAAGCTGGCGCCCGCGCTGCACAGACCGATCTTTATGGGTGATGAAGGACAAGGCGTCGACCGCTTCCCCGTTCAAGAGAATGTCGAGCCGCACGAGCTCGGAATTCCGATAGCCGAGCAGCTCATAATCCAGCGACGCATAGCCCTGGGTGCGGGATTTCAGCTTATCGTAAAAATCGAGAATGACTTCGTTCAGCGGCAGCTCGTAACTGATCATCACACGCGTCGGATCGAGAAATTGCATGCTCCGCTGAATCCCGCGCCGCTCCTGGCAGAGCTGGAGAATCGCGCCCATGTACCGCTCCGGCGTGATGATCGAGGCCAGAATGAACGGCTCCTCGAAGGACTCGATGCTGCTGGGAGGCGGCAGTTGCGATGGATTATTGACCTCCAGCACCTCGCCTTTGGTCGTCAACAGGCGATAGACCACCGTCGGCGCGGTCGTCAGCAGCGTCAGGTTATACTCACGCTCGAGCCGCTCTTGGATGATCTCCATATGGAGCAATCCCAAGAAGCCGCACCGGAAACCGAATCCAAGCGCCAGCGACGTCTCAGGCTCATAGACGAACGACGAGTCGTTCAACCGAAGCTTGACCAACGCATCCCGCAGATCTTCATACCGGGCCGTGTCGGTGGGATAGAGGCCGCAGAAGACCAGGGGCTTCACTTCCTTGTAGCCGGGGAAGGGCGCGCTGGTCGGCGTCAACGCATCCGTGAGGGTATCGCCGATTTTCACATCCGCGACTTCCCGCATATTGGCGCAGAGATATCCGACTTCGCCGGTGAGGAGCTCGGTCTTTTTAGTCCGTTTGGGCGTGAATTGGCCGACCTCCATGACCTCGAACGTCCGATCGTTCGACATGACCTTAATCTTCATCCCGGGGCGAATCGATCCATCCACCAGTCTCGTCAGCACGATCACGCCCTGATAATTGTCGAACCAGGAGTCGAAAATGAGCGCCTTGAGCGGCGCCTGGGGGTTGCCGGACGGCGGGGGAATCCGCGCGATGACTGCCTCCAACACCTCCGGCACACCCTTGCCGTCCTTGGCGCTGATCGGCATGGCATCGGTGGCATCGAGCTGCAGCACCTCCGAAATCGAGTGCTTCGTCCCCTCGACATCCGCGCTCGCCAAATCGATCTTATTGATGACGGGTATAATGGAGAGGTTATTGGACATCGCCAGGTTCACATTGGCAATGGTCTGGGCCTGGACCCCCTGGGTGGCATCAACCAACAAGAGCGCCCCCTCGCAGGCCGCAAGGCTACGCGAGACTTCATACGTGAAGTCGACGTGCCCCGGCGTATCGATCAAATGCAAGGCGTAGGTCTTCCCGTCTTTGGCCTTATACCGGATCGCCACTGCATGGGCCTTGATCGTAATGCCACGTTCTCGTTCGAGATCCATGGCATCAAGGATCTGTTCTTTGGCCTCTCGAGCAGTGACTGCGCCAGTAGCTTCTAAGAACCGGTCAGCGAGGGTTGATTTGCCGTGATCGATATGGGCGATAATTGAGAAATTACGTATAAGACTTTGCAAATCCTAGCTCATTTCAGAAAACAATCGGTTCATTATAGTAACTGCCTCCCAGGTTGTCAAAGACATCGCCCCCGCACGACGCGAAGAGCGTATAGCAAATGGCGTATGGCACAAACGGGAAAAAGAGCTTATGGCTGATGGCATGTAGCACGGGCGAAAACGAGCCGACGATGATATGGCATTTCAGTCGAATCTCGTGCTATAGACCATACGCTATACGCTCCCCCTGCAACCCTTCACCGTGGCACGCACACCCTCAACCCGACAACTGATCGAATGGGATCACCGATACCTGTGGCACCCGTTCACCCAAATGCGGGAATGGGAGCAGGAGGAGCCCCTCATTATCGAGCGTGGCAAAGGCTCCTACCTCATCGACAGCGAAGGCAAGAAGTATCTCGACGGCACCTCCTCCATCTGGGTCAATCTGCACGGCCATCGGCATCCGGCCCTCGACCGGGCTCTCAAGAAGCAGATCGATACGATCGCACATTCATCGCTGTTTGGGATTTCCAATCCACCGGCAATTGAACTCGCGCGAGCCTTGATCAAGATCGTACCCAAAGGATTGACGCGGGTATTTTATTCCGACGATGGATCCACCGCGGTCGAAATCGCCCTCAAAATGGCTGTCCAATACTGGCAGCTCCGACGGCCCGAAGCCGGCCCCAAGAATACCTTTCTGCATCTGAAGCTGGCCTACCATGGCGATACAGTCGGCGCCGTCAGCGTGGGCAACATCGACCTCTTCCACGGGCGATTCAAGTCGCTACTCTTTCCCACAGCCGAAGCTGATCCTCCCTATTGCTACCGTTGCCCACTCAATCTGACCTACCCTTCTTGCCAGATGGCCTGCATCGATCCGATTGAGCAAATCCTCAAGGAACGCCACCGTGAATTGGCTGGCTTCATCATTGAGCCCCTTGTGCAAGCAGCGGCAGGCATGCTGACCTCCCCTCCTGGCTATCTGAAGCGAGTCCGCGAACTCTGCACGAAATATAACGTCCTTTTGATCGCCGATGAAGTCGCCACGGGATTCGGCCGAACCGGGAAAATGTTCGCCTGCCACCATGAGGGGATCACGCCGGACTTGATGGCGATCAGCAAAGGGTTAACGGGCGGCTACATGCCGCTGGCCGCGACGCTCACCACTGACGAAATTTACCAGGCCTTTCTCGGCACATACGCAGACTTCAAAACCTTCTTCCACGGTCACAGCTATACCGGCAATCCACTCGGTTGCGCCGTGGCGCTGGCCAACATTGACATCTTTCAGAAAGAAAAGACGCTCGCCAAACTGCAACCTAAGATTAAGACGATGGCGCGACTGCTTCAGCCACTCAGGCAATCACCCCATGTGGGCGAGATCCGGCAGCAGGGACTCATCGTGGCGATCGAGTTGGTGGAGGATCAGGAGACGAAGAAACCCTATCCGCTCGAAGCACGTGTCGGCCACAAAGTAGCCATGGAGGCGCGCAGCCGAGGACTCTTGCTGCGCCCCATCGGCAATGTCATGATCCTCATGCCGCCCCTCAGCACGTCACTTCCGGAACTCAGACGGATGGTCGAGATTCTGAGAGAAGCCATCGAAGCCGTTACCCTGCTCCCGGCAGCCGACTGACATTCAAGTTCATACGACCGGCGATAGGAGAAAAGAGGTGCTGGTCTAAGACGGCTTTGGGGTCAGGCGTGAGTTTTGACTTATTACAAAGGCATGATCCATTTCGTGGGACGTGGCGGCCCGACCTACTTCGTCATTCGCAAATCGTCACTCGTCGGAATCATCCAACACACACCACCCAACATTGAACATTCCTCCTTCATCAAACAAATGCTGGATGCAGAGAGCGGAAGATTGAAGCGTTACATGTGCTTCGTCAAGACCGTACAGCCTTCGCGCTACGCGGCTTGGCGTAGGCGGTGATCTAAACACACCAACTCATGTCCGGAGGCCTGTCCATTTGCCCACACGATGGCTGCGGCCAATGGCATCGCACCTACGACTCGGAGCGGATGCAAGAGCAG
>JAOUEB010000219.1 GCA_029858925.1 Nitrospira sp. | reverse complement strand
CAGAGGACCCAGAATGACGATCGGCGCATTGATCCCGGCTTGCCGAAGGGCGATGCCTTCGTCGATCGACACAACCGCGACACGCGACACGCTCTGGCGAATCAGCGCCTTGGCTGTTTCAACCGCTCCGTGACCATAGGCATTCGCTTTGACGACCGCCATGACATCGCAGCCTGGCGAGAGGAAGGTCCGAAATTGAGCCAGGTTATGGGCCAGAGCGGAGAGATCGACGGAGGCGCAGGTTGGGAGAAATGTCGACGTGGTCTGCACGCGGTGGGGCAGGGAGGAAGCCTGAACCTCAGACTTCCATGATCTCCTGGTCCTTTTTCTTGATGATGTCGTCGATTCTTTGCCCGTATTGTTCGGTGAGCTTTTGGGTGTCCTGTTCGGCCTTCCGCAGCTCGTCTTCGGTGAGCTTCGCATCTTTTTGAAGTTTCTTCAACTCTTCGTTGGCATCGCGCCGGAAGCCGCGAATCTGCACCTTCGTCTCTTCGCCGTGTTTCTTGCAGACTTTGGCCAGCTCCTTGCGACGCTCTTCCGTGAGCTGCGGGAGAGGGACACGAATCATCTTGCCGTCGTTCGAGGGGTTCAGTCCCAATCCTGAATTGGCCAGGGCCTTCTCGATTTCTTTGATCTGGCTCGGTTCCCAGGGTTGAATCGTGATCAATCGCGCTTCGGGCGTAGAAATATTGGAGACCTGCTTCAGCGGCGTCATGGTGCCGTAATAGTCGATCCGTACTCCGTCCAGGAGCGCGACCGAGGCCCGGCCGGTGCGGAGACCGGCAAGATCCCGCTTCAAGTGCTCCACAGCCTGGTCCATCTGCGTGGTGAGTTTGTGCTTGATTGGGGCGTCGTTGGACATCGCAAGACTCCGTGATCGGTCAGCGGTTTCCGGGTGTGACCAAGGTGCCGATCGGTTCGCCTATAGCCACACGCTTGAAGTTGCCCTTCACTTTGAGATTGAACACGATCAAGGGCAGATTGTTATCCATGCACAGACTGATCGCCGTTGCATCCATCACTTTGAGGTTCTGGTTCAAGATCGACATGAAGGGAATGTCCGCGTACTTTTTCGCCTCCGGATGCGTCATCGGGTCGGCATCGTAGATGCCGTCCACCTTGGTGCCTTTCATGATGACTTGGGCGCCGATTTCCATGGCGCGGAGGGCGGCGGCAGTGTCGGTTGAGAAATAGGGATTGCCGGTTCCGCCGGCGAAGATCACCACGCGATTCTTTTCTAAATGGCGGATGGCTCTTCGGCGGATATAGCCCTCCGCCAGTTGCCGCATCTCGATGGCGGATTGCACGCGGGTCATGACACCGGCTCGCTCCAGCGCGTTTTGCAGCGCCAGGGCATTGAGCACCGTGGCGAGCATCCCCATGTAGTCGGCGGAGGCGCGCTCCATGCCGGATGCGCTGGCGGCGATGCCGCGGAAAATATTCCCGCCTCCGATCACCACGGCGACTTGGGTGCCGAGGGCGACGACGGAGGCGATCTCTTCTGCGAGGCCTTCGAGGATGGAGGGTTGGATGCCGTAGCCCTGCTCACCGGCGAGCATCTCCCCGCTGACTTTCAGAAGGAGGCGCCGGTATTTGGCAGAGGTCATGCTTCGCCTAGTTGGTAGCGGGTGAACCGGCGGATATTCATGTTTTCGCCGATCTTGGATATTTTCTGGGCCAAGAGGTCCTTGATGATGACGGCCGGGTCCTTGATGAAGGATTGCTCCATCAGGCAGCTTTCCTGGAAAAACTTTTCAAGCTTCCCGTCCACGATTTTTGGCCAGGCCGCAGGGGGCTTCCCCATCTCTTTGGCTTGGCCTTCGTAGATCACGCGCTCTTTGTCGATGAGGTCTTGGGGAATATCGTCGCGTTTCACGTACAGCGGTCTCGTCGCCGCAATCTGCAACGCAAGGTCGTTGACGAACGCTTTGAATTCATCGTTGCGCGCGACGAAGTCCGTTTCGCAGTTGACCTCGATGAGGACGCCGATCTTCCCACCCATGTGGATGTAGGAATGAACCAGTCCCTGGTTGGTCTCGCGTCCGGACTTCTTTGCGGCTGCCGCGAGGCCCTTTTGACGGAGATAGTCGATCGACTTCTCGATATCATCGGCGTTTTCGAGAAGCGCTTTCTGGCAATCCAGAATGCCGGCGCCTGTTTTTTCACGAAGCTCTTTGACTAGCTGACTTGATCCTGCCATGGTCCCTTATCCTTCATCCTTCGCAGTCCGACTGAGGGAGCGCGATGCTGAACAGTTGAACGTTGTTATGTCGCCGAGACACGCTCCGCGCGCGCAGCTGGTTTCTTGTCGCCGCCGGCCGGCGCCGCCTGGAACTCCGCTTCCTCGCGCTGAGCCCTGAGATGCGCCCCTTCGATGCAGGCGTCGGCGATTTTTGACGTGATCAGCTTGATCGAACGGATCGCGTCGTCGTTTCCGGGAATCGGGTGGGTAATGTGATCCGGATCGCAATTGCTGTCCAAGATGGCGATGACGGGAATATCCAGCCTGGTCGCTTCTTGCACGGCGATTTTTTCGATTCTGGTGTCGAGCACGAAGACGGCTCCCGGAATTCCCCGCATGTTTTTGATGCCGGAGAGGTACTTTTGCAGCTTGACGATGTCCTTCTGCATCAGGAGGATTTCTTTTTTCTTGAGGCCGTGCGCACTGGGATTTTCCAATGTCGCTTCCATCTTCTTCATCTTGTCGATGCTGCGGCGAATCGTCTGGAAGTTGGTCAGCATGCCGCCGAGCCAGCGCTGGTTCACGAAGAACATGTTGGCCCGTTTGGCTTCTTCTTCGAGGATCTCCGCCGCTTGGCGCTTGGTGCCAATGAACAAAACCGTCTCACCGGCCGCGACGAGATCGCGGACGAAGGCATAGGCCTGCTCGATGCGCGCGAGCGTCTGTTGGAGGTCGATGATATAGATGCCGTTTCGCTCGCCGAAGAGGAACCTTTTCATTTTCGGATTCCAGCGATTCGTTTGGTGCCCGAAGTGCACGCCGGCTTCCAATAGTTCCTTGATTGCTACGACTCCCATGCCTTCACCTCCCTTCGAGGCTTGCAGAGCGCCCGTAAAACGGGCGAGGGGACCAGCCCCTTGTTCTCAAGCCAAGCGACGCGTCTATGCGCCGATGTTGAATTTGAATATGCTCTTATCCGCCCAATGGGTGGGACAGACAGATCTTTGCCACCGCGAAAGCCTCGGCACGCTATCACAGTCCCTAGGTGATTTCAAGACGCCGGTAGAGAATTCCGCTTAAGATCGATAGCTTGCATTGATACGGACGTAGTCGTACGAGAGGTCGGTCGTCCACATATGGGCTTGTGCCAGACCCTGGCCAAGATCCACCGTGATCGTAAATTCTTTTCGTTTGAAGACCTGCGCGATCTTCCGCTCTGCGGCGAGCCCCACTCCCATTCCTCGTTTGACCATCACGACGTGGTCAAAGCGCACGGTCACGTTGTCCGGATCGATGGGAATGCCGGATCGGCCGATGGCGCCCATGACTCGGCCCCAGTTGGCATCTTCTCCGAACAGGGCGGTCTTGACGAGATTGGATGTGGCAACCGTGGCCGCCACACGTTTGGCCGCCGCCGCCGTTGCGGCTCCCGTCACCAGGACCTTCACGACTTTGGTCACGCCTTCCCCGTCCCGGCAAATGGCCAGGGCAAGCTGTTCTGATGCTTCAGTCAAAAGTCGCTCAAAGCGGCGGTAGTGGGCGGTCCCTTGCCGGATCGAAGGATTCTTGGCCAGTCCGTTTGCCAGGCAGAGGACCGTGTCATTGGTGCTGGTGTCACCGTCCACGGTGATGCAATTGAATGATCGGTCAACGGCGGACTTGAGCGCGTGCTGAAGCGCCGCAGGGGCAATCGCAGCATCGGTGGTCAGATACGCCAGCATCGTGGCCATGTTGGGATGGATCATGCCGGAGCCTTTGGCCATGCCGCCGACCGTCACGACTTTGCCGCCGATCTTGCCTCGAACGACGACGGTCTTGGGACGCAGGTCGGTGGTGAGGATGGCTTGG
>JAOUEB010000218.1 GCA_029858925.1 Nitrospira sp. | reverse complement strand
CCGCGCGACGCGCTCAAGGTTATTCTCCGTCCCTTCTTCAACGTTCAATCGGCTCACAATGCCTCGGCTGCTCTTGAGGTGCTCAGGACGCAGCATATCGATCTCATCACGCTCGATCAGAAACTTCCGGACCGGCAGGGCATGGACCTTCTCCAGGATATTAAACACGGTCATGCCGACATCGAGGTCATTATTGTCACAGGGTACGGCAGTCTGAAATCCGCGATGGATGGCATTCGCCACGGAGCCGCTGGATATCTGCTCAAACCGTTCAATGTCACTGAACTCATCTCCTTGATCAAGCAAACGTTGGAAAAGAAACAGCGGCTCGATTTTGTGCGGAACTTTTTCCGATCGTCGCCTGACCTCTGGGGATCGGAGCAAGCAAGCGCACCGGCATGGCAGGCGCTC
Organism: Nitrospira sp.; assembly: GCA_029858925.1. GTDB lineage: Bacteria > Nitrospirota > Nitrospiria > Nitrospirales > Nitrospiraceae > Nitrospira_D. Next base: position 3,621 of record JAOUEB010000218.1, on the reverse strand, counting down.
TCGTCCGGCTACATGGGACTTACGCACCCTAGCCGTGGAACCGACTCGCTCCCCCATGAAGCCGTTGACTTACTGCCTCTCCTCTCAGATATGCTTGAGGCCACAAACAGGGAGCTCCTGAACCATTCGAGCCGAGTGAGCTTTTACGCCACACTGCTGGGCAATCGGCTCAAGCTAACGACCGAGGGTCAACAGGCCTTGACGATGGGAGCGTTTCTTCACGACATCGGAAAAGTGAACACAACATCCCTGAGTTGTTTTGATGACCCGAGTTCTGTTTCTGGCAAAGCGGTTTCTTGCACAGAACATCCCGAAAGAGGCGCCCATCTCATCAGGTCTTTAGGTTTGCCGGCCGAGGTTGGCCAGATCGTGGCGTATCACCATGAACGATGGGATGGACAAGGCTTTCCGCACGGACTTCGAGGCAACGGCATCCCCCTTTTGGCTCGCATCGTCGGAATCGCGGCAATGTTCGACCACCTTACGACAGAAGCTCTCGGCCGTTCTCCCCTCGCAATTGATGACGCGGTCAGACAGATTTCATTTCAATCCCACACCCATTTCGACCCCCGGTTGACCGATCTCTTCATCGAGGTCGTGCACGAGTGCAAAGCCTCCCTGCCCCCGGTGGCGATCGCAGCATAGACGGCCATTCTTAGGCCATCGCGCTGCCCTGCCGGCAAGACGGATTATTCGTTGGCCCCTCCGATCAGCTCCGCAGCTGTTTCACGGATCTTCTTCGTAACGGTTTCCCCACCAAGCATGCGCGCGATTTCACCTTCCCGCCCGATGCCGGACAACGGACGCACCGTCGTCACCGTTCGGTTCTTCACCTGTGACTTTTCCAAACACATGTGATGATCGGCTTGGGACGCGACCTGGGGCAGATGCGTGACGCACAGCACTTGATGCACCCGGCCCAATTCTTTGAGCCGTTTCCCAATCGCGGCCGCGACAGCCCCTCCGACCCCCGTATCGATCTCGTCGAAAATGATCACCGGCACTCGGTCCACACCTGCCAGCGCGGACTTCAGCGCCAGCATCACCCGCGACAACTCACCTCCGGAGGCCACGCGTGACAGCGGTTTGAGCGGCTCGCCCGCATTGGCTGAAAGCACAAACTCCGCGCGATCCGCCCCGTCGGCGCCATAGGCCTCATCGCCCTCTCCCGTGACGAGTTGGATCACAAACTGGGTCTGTCCCATCTTGAGGGCGTCAAGTTCTCGGCGCACGACTTTCGTCATGCGCGTGGCGGCCTCCTTGCGTTGATCACTCAGTTCACGAGCCCTCCTGACAACCGCTTCCCGCTGCTCGCGAATCAGGCGATCATGCCCTTCAAGCTTTTCATCAGAATGCCGGAGCCCTTCCAGTTCATCCCGCACCCGACGATGCGTCTCCAGCACGGCATCCATAGTTCCCCCATATTTCTTCTTTAGCTTCTGAATCAGGGCGAAGCGGTCTTCAACTTCGGCAAGGCGCGCGGGATCGTCGTCCAGACGATCGATATAGCCTCGGAGACAATCCGCGGTCTCTTTCAAGAGCACCTTTGCATCGGCAGCAAGCCGGCCGGTTCCCTCCATATCGGGATCCATCTGAGCAAGTTCCCCCAGTGCCCGCTCCACCAAGGCCAGGTTCGGTAAGATGCCCATGTGGTCGGCCTGAATCCGTTCTTGGGCCTCCGCGGCCAACTCACCCAATCGACGCGATGATCCTAACCGCCTCCGCGCACTCTGAAGCGTCTCCTCCTCCCCGACTTGGAGCGCGGCATCGTCCAACTCCTGCAGCTGAAAGGTCAGATAATCTTCCCGTTGTGCCGCTTCCTGAATCTTCAGGGCTAGATCAGCGCGTTCCCGACAAGCCCCTGTCCAGTCGCGATAGGCAGATCGGTATCGCTCCCGTAATTCCTGGAGACGACCAAAGGCATCCAGTGCATCGAGTTGAATCGAGGGGGCCAGCAGGGACTGCTGATCATGCTGGCCGTGAATATCGACCAGGGTGCCGCCGAACTCTTCCAGCATATGAACCGGGCTCATCACTCCGTTGAGATACACCCGATTCCGCCCGGATCGGGCGATAACGCGCCGGATGATGAGTTGGGAATCGTGCGGCCCAAGAATCTCTTGGGCGCGCAGCCGATCGAGCATTGGATGGCCGGGAGGAATCTGAAAAGCAGCTTCGAGTTGCGCTTCGTCTTCACCGTGCCTGATCTGGTCGCTTGACGCCCGCCCACCCATCAGCAGCGTAATGGCGTCGATCAGGAGGGATTTGCCCGCCCCGGTCTCTCCTGTCAGAACGGTGAATCCTGCATCGATACTCAGATCGAGCTGCTCGAGGACGGCAAAATTGGATATGCGCAGCTCAGTGAGCATGGCTGCGGCGGCAGTATCTACGCAGTGCCGGCATGTTGAGCAAGAAGTGAATCGATCATTTCCTTGAATTGGCGCTTTGGCCTGGCCCCTACCAGCTTTTCAACCTGCCGGCCATTTTTGAAGAACAGAATTGTGGGGATACTCATGACCTGATAACGCCCGGCCACCTCCGGATTCTCGTCGGTATTGAGTTTCCTGACCTTGAGCTTTCCCGCATATTCCTGGGCCAATTCCTCGATGATGGGCGCCACCATTTGGCACGGTCCGCACCATACCGCCCAGAAATCAACCATCACGAGTTCCGATGCCTTCATGACCTCGGTATCCCAGGTAGAATCTTCCACTTTCAAGGCGTCACCAGCCACGTGTGCTCCCTTCTTCAGAATAAGATACCAATCTCCCAAGCCAGAGGCATCGTACTCCAGCCCAGTTTTTACTGTCAAATGCGCAAATCTAGCCGGCGTGGGCCAGACATTCGACAGTCAGGTCGTCAGCGAGTCCCCACCGGCGTCTCATCGGTTGAAACCGCTTGTTGAGGACGTCCGTACTGTCCACCCGGGGTATACCAGGGCAACCCGCGTTCACCCCAGAGGAGCGGCGAAAGAATGGCCCGCATGACGGCCGTTCCGGTGTTTTCGGTCCAGCCAATCCCTGTCAGGCTGAGAATGAAATTGAATTGCTGGCGATCGGGAAATTGCAGGTAGTAGAATCCAGACGACCAACATTTGCAGGGATTTTGATAGAGCGCGACGACATCGTATTCCGGACTTCTTCCGTTCTTCACGTCATAGTAGCCCTTGGCGCCGACTGTCCATCCCCAGGGAGTACGGAAGGCTCCGCCCGCCGTTAAAAACTGAATTTCTCCCGTCGGCGCATACACCTCATTGAACGAAATTGGGTTCCAGACGTCTCCGCGTCTCACCCGATTGCCGTCCCGGGAATAGCGCTGCCCGATATCGATATACCAATTGCTCCCCTCTTGCAGCCGGAGATCGGTATTGACTTGGCTCACGATCCCTTTATAAGGATCGAAAAACGCGTCGACAGTCAGATATTGATTGATCGGCGGACGCTGGCCTCCCCCGACAAGTCCCGCCCCGCGATCGAACCCTGCGGCATCCAGCTGAGAACGGACGACGTGCGGCTGATTATTGCCGATAACCGCCCGCAGCCAGATGTCAGAAAATTTTCTGCCTTGCATGTCGACCATGACCGGTTGGAGCGGTTGCGTGGCCGACCCCACCAAATCCGA
>JAOUEB010000216.1 GCA_029858925.1 Nitrospira sp. | reverse complement strand
TAAGCCTGGCGGAAAAAGTTGCACCGGGAGCAGATGGTAGAACTATAAATGGAAAGGAAAACCTGAGTCAACTCCGAAAAACCACTAATATCTGTAAGTGCTTGGCGCAGACCTCCGTATTGACTGCCTGGAACGGACTGAGTAAGATCCGTCCCGCAGGTGAGATGGCTGTGGTTTCAAGACCGGCGCCGCGAGATCCTCCGCCGTTAATCGCCCCGACATCACTGACATGATCGAAGTTCAGAACATTACCAAACGGTACGGTCATCATACGGCCATAGACCGGGTCACCTTCTCGGTGGCGAAGGGGGAAGTCCTGGCCTTCCTCGGCCCCAACGGCGCCGGCAAAACGACCACCATGCGCATTCTGACCTGTTTCATGCCTGCCACGGAGGGAACCGTGCGGGTCGCCGGGTTCGACTGTGCTGATCAGCCCATCGAAGTGAAACGCCGTATCGGCTATCTGCCCGAAACCCCGCCGGTCTACCAGGAGCTGACGGTGACGGAATACCTGACCTTCGTCGGCCGGCTGCGCGGAATGGGGGGTCGCAACTTGACCTCAGCCCTCGATCAATCGATCGGACGCCTCGAATTGGGGTCGGTCCGTCACCGCCTGATCGGCAACCTCTCTCGTGGCTACCGTCAGCGTGTGGGTTTAGCCCAGGCCCTGCTGCACGACCCGCCCGTCTTGATCTTGGACGAACCGACGATAGGGCTCGACCCAAAACAAATCATCGAAATCCGCGAACTGATCAAGAGCTTGGCCGGCTCACACTCCGTCATTCTCAGCACGCATATCCTGCCGGAGGCTACCGCCGTCTGCCAGCGAGTGGTCATCATCAGCGCAGGCCGCATCGTCGCGGAAGATTCCCCTGAGCAACTATCGGCCCGGCTGCGGCAGTCTGAAAAGATTTCCGTGACGCTCAAAACTCCCTCGGCGGCTTGCGAAGCGAAGCTCCACGAAATCCCGGGAATTCTGAACATCTTTCCTGGGGAAGGCACGGGGACATTCCTCATCGAATGCGCCTTAGGCCGCGACCTGCGGGACGAAATCGCCCGGGTCGCCGTGTCCAATCACTGGGGCTTGCTGGAACTGCGCACCGTTTCGATGACACTGGAGGACGTCTTCCTCCGCCTCACGCGCCATGAGGACGGCCTCCCGCAACGAGTGGACGGCGCCGCGGCCATACCACGCGAGGACGCCCAGGCCGCGCAGGAGGCCGCCCCATGACCCCGGTGCAGGCCGTCATCGCCAAGGAGCTGCGCGGGTACTTCGTGTCGCCGATCGTGTACGTGGTCGGGACGGTGTTTCTGCTCATCTTCGGATTTCTCTCGTACCTCTACGTCGTTTTCGCAGGCGCGCAAGCCATCCAGCTGATGCAGATGCAGGGAGGCCCGGCACAGATTAATCTGAACGACTTGGTGTTCAGAAACCTCTTCGCCAGCATGCGTTTCGTCCTGCTGATCATCCTCCCTATTCTGACTATGCGGCTGTTCGCCGAGGAGAGAAAGCTGCGGACGTTTGAGTTCTTGATGACCTCGCCCATCGGCATCCACGAAATCGTCATCGGCAAGTTCGTCAGCATCCTGCTCATCTATCTGGGCCTCTTGGGAATCACCGGCTTGGTCCCGACCGTCTTGATGCTGTTCAGCGATTTCGATTGGAACCCGATCCTGACCGGGTATTTGGGAATGGCCCTGCTGGGCGCGCTCTTTCTAGCCGTCGGCCTCTTCGCCTCGGCTCTGACGGAAAATCAGATCGTGGCAGCTTTTGTCGGTTTCGGCATCCTCCTCACATTTTGGCTGATCTCAGGGTTGGGCGCGCTGCTCGGAGACACAGCGGCAGGCCGCATCATCTCGTATGTCTCATTCATGGAACACTATGACCGGCTGGTGCGAGGGCTCATCGACACCAGCGACCTCGTATATTTCTGCAGCGGCCTGATACTCATGCTGTTCCTCACGCATCGAGTTGTGGAATCGACACGTTGGAAATGAACTGGAAATCCTTTCCCCTCGGCCTCATCGGACTCGTCCTCGCCGCTGGCGGCGGCATCGCCTATAGCCTCTGGCCCGACCAGCTCTGGGCCGTGACGATCGCCGAACTTGTGGCGCTGATTTGCCTGAGCGCATTTCTCATCCTGCATTTTGAGACAGTCAAATCCTTCTCCGGCCGACGCTCGACCAGAATGGGCCTGAACAGTATTTTAATGGTGCTATTGTTTGTGGCCATTCTCGGTATCGTGAACTTTCTGGCCTCCCGGCATTCCATCCGCTGGGATGTGTCGGAGAATCAAAATTTCACGCTCGCACCTCAGACCTATCGCGTCCTCCGTACGCTCCCGCGCGAGGTCACGATCACGGTCTTCACACGGGAGAAAGACCCCGGCTACCAAGCGTTCAAAGAACGGCTGGAGAGCTATCGGCAGGCGTCCACCAAACTTACGGTGGAATTCGTCGACCCGGAAAAGCAGCCCAAGATTGCCCAAAACTACGGCATCTTCAAGACCGACACCGCAATCTTCGAGAGTAATGGGCAAACGATCCGCGTCACCTCTCCGTCTGAAGTGGAGCTGACGGGCGCGCTCATCCGCATCTCCAAAGACACCAAGAAACGCATCGTCTTCGTCGAGGGCCACAGCGAACGGAGCGTCGAGGACAAGGAACGCAACGGCCTGTCGCTGGCCAAAGAAACCCTGACCAAACAAGGCTACGACATCGGCGCCGTCTCGCTCCTTCAAGAAGCCGCCGTTCCCGACAAGACCACCGTGTTGGTTCTGGCAGGACCGCGCCGTGCCGTCACCACAGAGGAGCAAGACCGCATCCGGGCCTATGTCGAGAAGGGTGGCCACGTGCTGATCCTGATCGATCCCGACACTCAAACCGGACTTGACCCTCTGCTCGCCCACTGGGGCCTCGGCCTGGGCCCAGGCGTCTTAGTCGATCTTCAAGATCGGCTCGCCCAAGGAGACCTCACGGCGCTGCTAGTCCGCACCTTTACAGAACACGAGATCACACAAGACCTGACATCTGCCGTGCTGTTCCCCCTGTCGCGCCACATCACGTTTGACGAGCAGGCCGGCCAAGACTGGGACTATGTCCCGCTGGCCCGCACATCGGCCAACAGTTGGGCGGAAACGAATATGCAAGGCCGCGTCGTGAGCTTGAGTGAACAGGAAGATGTGAAGGGTCCGCTGTCGATGGCGGCGGCGCTGGCTCCCAAGAAGGCGTCCGACGAGGGCGCGCCTCGTCCGGCCATCGTAGTTATCGGCAACTCAACCTTCGCCACCAACGCTTTTTTCAACTTTCCTGGAAACAGCGACTTTTTCCTCCATACTGTCGGATGGCTGGCCGAGGAACGCGACTTAATTTCCATTGCGCCGAAAGAGCCGGCCTTGCGGCCGTTTACGCCGAACCCGACGCAAGAACGGGCGCTGCTCTACATCCAAGTCATCTTTCTCCCGCTCATGATGTTCCTGACCGGCCTGATGGTCTGGAGAAAGAGGCGACGATTGTGACAGGCATGGAAAGGCACGACGTGCGCGTCATTCGTCAACCGTCAACCGTGGGGAGCAAGGAGCGTGTCTCCTTCTATTCTCACTTCACGCCGCACGCCGCACGCCGCACGCCCTAACCATGCGCTACTGGCCGACAATCCTCATGCTTGTCATTCTGGCAGGGCTCGGGGGCTATCTCTATGTCGTGGAATTTCCTGCCACGCAACGCGAAATCACGCAGGAGACCAAACAGACGCACCTGCTACAGTTCCCTGAAAACGCCATCACAGGGCTGGCCATCACCACGGCTCAAGGCCCTGTCCAGTTTACGCGCGCCGACTCCGGGAAGTGGGCCATTACCGCTCCCTTGCAGACCGAGGCGGATACCCGTGAAGTCCAGGCCCTTATCCGAGCATTGGTAACGGGCAGGGTGAGCCGAGCCGTCGCGGAACGATCCGCAGGCCTGGCCCCATTCGGGCTGGAACAGCCCGTGACAACCGTCACCGTGACGGCCGGGGCGCAACAAGATACCCTGGCG
>JAOUEB010000217.1 GCA_029858925.1 Nitrospira sp. | reverse complement strand
CGAAATCGCGCAGTCGCGTAGCGAGACGAGCACGCGGAGCCGTGAGACCCCGATGCGTAGTCGTGCAGTACGTTGAGGGGGCGAGCGGCGAGCCTGCCCGCCGAAGGCTTGTCGCAGCAGCGAATCCGCGATTGCAGCAGAAGTGCTCATGAATAATGCGGGCTAGCCCTTGACTTACATGTTCCCCTGCTTACCTGTCCCCCATGGATACGACACAAACTCCCCGGATACTCACTCACGATGAACGAAAGGCAGCTGAGGCGGCGTTTGCAGGCCGCCCGCTCAACCCAGCCTGGTCGAGATCAGCCAAGAAAATCTATGAGGGGTTGACCAAAGCCCTTCCGACCTTGCCGGACGAGCCTCTTCTCGCAGGCGATGAGAAGAAGACCGAGAGTGAAAATAAGGCAATTAAAACAGTCCCTTCATTATCGGCAACAGAAAGTGCACAGCCGGAGCTTCATGGAAAATCAGAAGAAACGCCGGAGGTTGGAACTGATATCTCTGCCGGCCAGATGAGCGTCAGTCGACAACAGGCCATTCAAGCTGGCATTCTGATCGACGTCACGACGGATGCGAAGAAACTCGGCCTGACCTTCCCTGTTACCATGACGAAACCGCTGTGGGATGTCGGCATTGCCCCGATTCCGGCGATGTCCGAGGAAGACAAGAGTGAACGGGTACGTGACGTGCTCATGGCCTTTCGTCTCCGCTTGGCCGGCCAGGTGTCGCTTTCACCGCTGATCGACTTTCCCGCGATACTGGCCATGCCGCCGGGCGCGGTGCCGCAACCGGTGCCATTGTTTGCGCTGATTCAGCCGGACGAAGAGAATCGCGCGACGGCAACACTGCTGCTGCCCAACGAAGTCGCGACAACAATGATTCCGATGAATTAGGCGGGAGCGTTAGACCAGTAGCCTACCCACCAGAGCTTTCTCCTCAGTTTCTGTCTTGACCTCGCCGTTGAGCCGCGCATCGAGTAACCGATCGAGAACATTTTTGAAATGCGGTCCCGGCTTCAATCCCATCGCCTTCAGATCGTCGCCGGTCAGAGCCGGCTTCACGTGCTGATAGGTTATGAGAAAAGCCGATACCTGCCGTTTGACCGACTCTCCCTTGCTCTTAGCCATCAGACTCAGGAGCACTTCGTCAGATAGACCAGACAGGAGCCGATAGGTTTCGGCCGGTCTGAGAGGCGGACGCTTCCCGAGTCGGCGCATCACGGCATGGCAACCGGCGCGGGCCATCTTGAGTTTAGCCGTTTCAGGTTCAGAAAATGGGAATCGTTTGAGCACCTCCGTCACCGCTCGCTCCGGCAAGACTTCCAACAGCCCCGTCATATAGACGAGCCATATGTCCACCTTCCGGTCGAGATACAGCAGCCGATACCAATCCAGAGCCTGCTCAATGGTCTCCAACAGCGACTTCAGCCGATTGGACCACACCAACTTCGGATGGATAAACTTCAACAGGTCGAAATCCGCCAAGCGCCGGACTGCATGTTTCGGCTCGCGCTCATCGAGCAACAGTTTCAGCTCTTCCAACAAGCGATGCCCGGACAGCCGGTGAAACAAATTCATTTTGACGGCCCCGCCGATCAGGGCGGCGGTATCCCGGCCCAGATGAAACCCAAATCGCCTCTCGAAGCGAATGGCCCGAAATACCCTGGTTGGATCTTCAACGAAACTCAACCCATGCAGTACACGCACGACTTTGTCGTTGAGGTCGCGCTGTCCGCCATAAAAATCCAGCACATCCCCGAAGCCCTTTTCGTTCAACCGGACAGCCAGCGCATTGATCGTGAAATCACGCCGATAGAGATCTTTCTTGATCGAACTCTGTTCCACCGTCGGAAGAGCCGTGGGGTACTCGTAATACTCCGTCCTCGCGGTGGCCACGTCGAGCTTGAAGCCGTCCGGCAGCAGGACGACCGCGGTCCCAAATCGCTCATGGGCCTTGACCCGCGCATGCCACATCTCGCCGAGCGTTCGCGCAAAGGCGATCCCATCCCCTTCCACCACCAGGTCCAGGTCTAAATTCTGGATGGCAAGGAGCAGATCCCTCACACAACCGCCGACGACAAAGAGCGCAACATCGGTGCGATCGGCTAACCGTCCCGCTTCTTCTAGCAATGCGACCACTTTTCCAGGCAGGCGGCTCCGGAGCAATCCCTTGACGTTGCGATGCGGCCCTCCAATCTCGCTGTCAGGTTCGCCGGGACGACCGATTCGCTTCCTCGCAATCTTCAGCACATCGTCGTGCAGCGTCCTCAGTAAGTCCGTCCTGGTAATGACACCGATGGCTTTCCCTTCTGTGAGGATCGGCACGAACCGCTGATTCCGTTCGATCATCGCCAGTTCAATGTCATGAAACGGGGTATCCGGCTGCGCGGTGTAAACATCGGTCTGCATGATGGCGCGGACGGGATTCTTGCCCAGCCGGTGAAACAAGGCTTTCTGAATCAGCTCGCGGTTGACGATTCCAGCGAAGCGGTCCTTCTCATCCAGAATGGGAAACACATTCACACCGTAATTCGTCATCCGTTGGCCGGCCTCGCTGACGGTAGTGTCCGCGCCGATCGCTTTCACCGGTCGCGTCATGACATCTTGAGCCAGTAAGGTCGGCCGATAGTGGGTCGTGAGCAGCAGGACAAGCCGCTCCTTGACCTCCGCCAGTGTCTGCTTTTTGACCGTGGCGGCGGCCGCCACGGCATGGCCCCCACCGCCGAACTCGCGCGCAATCCACCCAACGTCGATCTCTGGCCTGCGGCTTCTTCCAATCACCTGCACCCGATCTTCCATCATGACCGCCACGACGACGGCATCGACCCCTTGCATTTCTGCCAACATATGCACCACGCCGGCGGCTTCGCCTCGGCAGCGGTCGATCGTACTGGTCGCCACCAGCACCTTGCGGCCTTCCAGGTAGAGAACGTCGCTGTGTTCCAGGAAATCGTTCAGCAACGCGACGGCATCCGGGTCGAGGGGACGGCGCAGGATGTCCGCGACCATGTTCAGATTCGCCCCGGCTTCAACGAGAAAGGCGCCGGCTTCAAGATCACGCGCAGTCGTTGAGGCAAAAGCAAACGAACCGGTTTCTTCGTAGAGTCCCAGCGCAATAACGGTCGCCTCGAACGGAGTGACCGCCATGTGCCGTTGACGGAGGAGTTCAACCAGAATGGTCACCGTGGCGCCGACCGGCTCAATGACGGACAGCTTGGAACGGCCGGCGCAGGGTGATTCCTCATCGACATGGTGATCGAAGACCACAATTTCGACAGACGGATTCTCGACGCATGACTTGAGCGCGCCGATTCGATCAGGCTCCTGGGTGTCGACTAATACCAGCCTGGTCACCTGAGCGAGATCGATGTCTTTGAGCTTGGCGAGGCCAAGATCGTGAACGGCAAGAAAGTTTCGGACTGTCTCTTGCCCTCCGGCCGGCAGGACTAATTGAGCCCCCGGAAAGAGCTTCTGTGCAGCCACCATGGATGCAAGGCCGTCGAAATCCGCATTGTTGTGCGTGGCAATCACGTCCATATCGGCATTCTAGCAGGGTCGTCCGATGCGCGAAATGCCTGCCGCGTTCTGTCGCGCACGATTCATGAACACTCGTCGCTAAATCGCATGGACGCGGGTTCCTCGTGAAGCGTATATCGTATCTCGCAAACAAAGATATGACACACTCTTTCCGTCCTGCGCTTCACGCTTCACGAACGATGAGCGACGAAGCAGTGTTCGTCAATGATGCCGGTTAGATAGGTATATGGCGTGGTTAGGAAAAATAGTACTGTTGGATCAGTCAGTCCCGTCCGCGGCCCGAGCGCTCGGACCGTTCAGGCCGCTCAACCCTGTCAGGGCGTTCGACACGGTCGGGGCGCTCGGCACGATCTGCCTTCTCAGGACGATCGATGCGATCCGACCGATCGCCGCCAGACCGGTCTTGACGATCAAGTCTGTCGCGCCCGGAGTCTTCCCGACTGCCCCGATCCCCGCGATCTCCACGGTTTTCGCGATCCCCCCTACCGGAGCCGCTGCG
>JAOUEB010000215.1 GCA_029858925.1 Nitrospira sp. | reverse complement strand
CGGACCATGCCGCCGCTCTCCTGGCCTGCATTTCAAACAGACCGCATGTACGAAGAACGGACTCTGTCGCAAAGATACCGACACCGAAGGGAGCATCATAGCCCAATCCTCCTATTCGGCACAACGCTGAAAAGTGCAAACCTCCTGTAATTTCGCCAAGAACGATTGCGAGGAATGATCTGGGGCGGGAGCACTGGAAGCGAGATCCCGTGGACGATTGTCTCAGGCGGCTACGAATTACGATAGCCGTTGGTGATCGGCATCCGGCGATCCTTGCCGAATGCCCGATGAGTAACTTTGATACCGATGGGCGCTTGGCGGCGCTTGAACTCACTGCCATCCACCAGAGCCACCACTCGTGCCACCGTGGCGCGATCGAATCCCGCTGCAACGATCTCCTCAATCGAGCGGTTCTCTTCCACATACGCCTGAAGAATGGGGTCGAGTACGGCATAGGCAGGCAAGGAATCTTCATCCTTCTGATTGGGTCTCAACTCTGCGCTCGGCGGCCGATCTAGAGTCCGTTTGGGAATCACATGAGATGGGCCTCGGAGATTTCGGAGACGAGCCAACTCATAGACCATGGTTTTTGGCACATCCTTGATGACCGCAAAACCGCCGGCCATATCGCCATACAGCGTGGCATAGCCGACACTCAGTTCACTCTTGTTACCGGTCGTCAACACCAGATGGCCGAACTTGTTCGAGTACGCCATCAAGAGGTTCCCACGAATACGGGCCTGAAGATTTTCCTCCGTCGTATCAACCGCTTCTCCTTGGAACACAGAGGCAAGCGCATCGCGATAGGATTGAAACATCGCCGTAATCGGGATCGTTCGATACTCGATGCCGATTCGATGGCTGAGCTCTGCCACATCCTCCGCGCTCTCGACTGACGTATACGGCGAGGGCATGAATATCCCCAGCACATTGTCAGAACCCAGCGCATCAACGGCAACCACCGCCGTGAGCGCGCTATCAATTCCTCCGCTCAATCCGATGGCAACCTTCCGAAATCTATTCTTCCGCACATAATCCTGCACACCCAGCACAAGGGCACAATAGACTGAATCGGAATCCTCAAGCGGACACTCCAGAGGGGACACCGTACGCGGGCGCCGCGCTGGACGCTGCAGAGTCTTGATCGTCACCCGTTCGACGGCTTCAGCCATGGCCGCCGTGAAGCGCTTTCTCCGCCCATGCACCATCCGAGTTCGCGCGACGGCATCCACGGCGAGGTCTGCGAGAATCAAATCTTCGGCAAACTCCTTCCCCCGGGTGATCACCTCGCCCGTTTGATCGAGAACCATACTGCCCCCATCGAACACCAATTCATCCTGGCCGCCGACCATGTTGGTGTACGCCAGTATGACTCCGTTTTCCCGGGCCCTTGTTGCGAGCATCTGTTCGCGCGTGCGGCTCTTCCCGATGTGAAACGGCGACGCGTTGATATTGACGATCACTTCCGCCCCGGCTGCAGCCTGAAGGGGAGTTGGTCCATCCGGTGACCAGATGTCTTCGCAAATACTGACGGCAACTGCGACCCCACGTATCGTCATCAGCGCCACTTGACGGCCAGGATGAAAATAGCGGCTTTCATCGAATACACCATAATTCGGCAGGACCCACTTGCTGTATCGGGCGATCACTCGCCGATCCGCCACGACCGCCGCCGTATTGTACAGTTCATATTCTCCAGCAACGACGACGCTCCCCCCCTGCGGCTTCCCTCCGCCTTCGCTGCCTTGGCCGACATACCCGATTACCGCCACAAGACCCGCACACTCTTTCGCAATCTCGTCGAGCGCCCGCCGATTGTCCGAGACAAACCGTGGTTTCAGAAGCAGATCTTCGGGAGGATAGCCGGTCACCGCCAATTCCGGAAACGCCACCAGATCGGCGCCGGCCTTCTTCGCTTCCTTGATCCGCGATTTGATGAGCCGCATGTTGCCGGCAATATCACCAACCGTCGGATCAATCTGTGCCATAGCGATCCGGAGTGTGCGCATCAGACAGACCTACCGTCTCCGTTGAGCTGCCCTTGTGCCGGATGGTTTCTTGCCGGAAGCGGCCCTCTGCGCAGTCCTATGCCACTGACGAAACGTTTGTTCGTCTATCGGCATCATCCGAACCTGTCCGATCTGTTCCGGCCACACACCGACGACTTGTCCTCCGGACACTTTCTTGTCATGGAGCATGGCCTTCCAGATTTTGGCAGACGGCCACTGCGGCATGCGATCGGGCAAGCCGGCTGTCCGGACGACGGCTTGAATCCTTTGAACGACCGTCTGGTCACAGATCCCCAGGAAACACGCAAGGTCGGCTTCCTGAACCAACCCAATCCCGACGGCTTCGCCATGGATGAGGGATTCGTATCGGCCCAGCGTCTCAAGCGCATGACCGATCGTATGGCCATAGTTGAGGATACGCCGCCGGTCGGACTCCCGCTCATCCGCCGTAACCACGTCGGCTTTAATCTCGCACGACCGCTTGACAGCCGCCGCAACGATATCAGGCTGCCGCTTCAGCAAACCGGGCATTTTCCGCTCGAGATACGAGAAAAACTTCTCATCGGCAATAATGCCGTACTTGATGACTTCCGCAAGCCCGGCGGCCCACTCTCGCCTCGGCAATGTCCGGAGCGTCAATGGATCGATCCATACTTCCTTCGGCTGATAAAACGCGCCGATCAGATTTTTTCCGAGACGGTGATCAACTCCCGTTTTGCCCCCGACGCTCGAATCGGACTGGGCGATGAGAGTCGTCGGGATCTGAATAAATGGGATGCCGCGCTGATAGATCGCCGCGGCAAATCCCGTTATATCGCCGACCACGCCGCCTCCAAGCGCAAAGAGAAACGACGAACGCTCAAACCGGTGGCGCGCCAGCACATCCAGAATACGTTTGATCGCATCAAGCGTCTTTGACTGTTCACCGGGAGGCAACACGATAGGAACTGCGTCGATGCCGCATTGCTTAAGCTGGCGCAGGACGCCGCCCAAGTAGTGCCGGGCCACATGACGATCCGTCACAATTCCGGCTTTCCCCTTCACCCCCAGTTCGCTCAGCCTTCCTTCGAGCCGAGTCAAAAGACCGGCTTGGATCAGAATCTTATAGCTTCGCTCACCAAGAGAAACCGACACGGTCGATGACAACGTCATAGCCAATCCATACATCCGACCATAGTTGAACCGTTAGAGCGCGCCAAAGCGTCTTTACATGAAGGAGCTGTCACGCATCACTGAACAGCGGGAGGATCGTAGCACAGCCCGGCCTGAAACTAAAAGAATCATACCGCCGTCAGAAGCAAGAGCGGATACACGAAAACAGTGACGCACGAGCCGACGGCTGGAGCAGCGCCGTACCTATCTATCCAGAAGCGGCCTTTCTCAAAAAAAAGGAGCGTGGTGACGTTGTATCCGCATCACCACGCTCCCTCTTCTTGTTTCAGCACAACGGCTGGAGACGATCGCTTTCTATAATGCCGTCCTAACAATAGTTGGCGTCAAGAAAATCAGCAGCTCCTGCTTGGAGACCGACTCAGACTTGTTCTTGAACAACCAGCCCAGAACTGGGATGCGGGACAAATAGGGAACTCCCTGCACGTTATTACCCTGAGTATCGACAAACACCCCGCCGATCACCATCGTCTCTCCATCTCGGACCATCACCTGCGTATTGGCCTCCCGCCGATCGATGCTTGGACCGGCCGGATTGCTGCGGGCGCCGACGGCATTTCGAGTCGCGCGCACTTTCAGCTGAATCCTCTTTGATTCTTCATTCGGATCACGCGATGTGATCTGAGGAGTCACGGTCAGTTCCAAATTGGCGTCCACGAACGTCGTCTGCGTACCTTGCAATGATGTCGTTTGAAATGGAATCGATTCGCCCTGAGAAATCTTGGCTTCCTGTTTGTCTAATGTCGTGATCTTCGGAGCAGCAATGACCTTGGTCAAACCCAGCAACTCCCCGGCGGACAACCGCATATCCAATCCAAATCCATCAGCCAGCTTTCCAAATGTCCAGCCAATACCAGGAAC
>JAOUEB010000214.1 GCA_029858925.1 Nitrospira sp. | reverse complement strand
CAACCGGGCCTTCTCTTCCGATCGGACATCCTCGGATTCCGGTCGCGAATCCTGCTCATGACATCCTTCATACTTAATATGGCCTGGCGAGAGACCCGCGCGGCATGGCGGCATTTTCTCTATTTCTTGATCTGCATCGCCATCGGCGTCGGCGCAGTAACGGGCGTTTCTCTCTTTGGAGCGCAACTCGAGCGGACCGTCACCAAAGAAGCGCGCAGCCTCCTGGGCGGTGATCTCGAAATCCGGCTGTCCCGGCAGATAAGTCCTAAAGGCCAAGCGGTCTTGGACTCGTTAACAGATCGCGGTATTGCGCTCACTCATGTCAGCGAACTGATAGCCATGGCGGCGAGGGGCCAACTGTCCGCGCCCGGGCAGTCGACGCAAATCATTGAGCTCAAAGCCGTCGAGTCACAGTACCCGTTGTATGGCTCTCTTCGACTGGAACCCAACGACGGCTTGGCGAACCTCCTTCGCCGACAGACTCAAACATGCCCTGAACGTCTCTGTTTCGGAGTGGTCGTGCAAGAGTCGCTACTGATCAGAATGGGGCTGGTTGTTGGAGATCGACTCAAGATTGGTCAAGGGCAGTTCGTCATTACCGGCGTCGTCAGGACAGAGCCGGATCGCATGGCCAATGCCTTTAGTCTTGGTCCTCGGGTATTCATGTCGCAAGAAGGGCTTCGCGCGGCTGACCTGATCAAACTGGGCAGCAGGATTCGTGAGCGATATCTGCTGAAGACTCCAAGCGCCATGGGCACCGAGCCCCTGCTCTACGAATTGAGAGGACGGCTTGCGTCTGAATCGGCGCGTGTGTCGGGATATCGGGAGGCACAGCCGCAACTCAAGCAGTCTTTGGATCAGCTGACCCGTTATTTGGGTCTGATCGGATTAACGGCCCTGTTCGTGGGCGGGCTGGGAGTCGCTACCTCAGTGCATGCCTTTGTCCGAGAAAAACTGAGTACCATCGCTATCCTGAAAACGGTAGGGGCGGACTCCCCGACGATCATCCGGACCTATGTGGTCCAGGCGTTGATCCTTGGACTGGTTGGAAGCCTTGTCGGCCTCATCATCGGCGTGCTCATCCACCAGGGGCTCCCGTGGATCATTTCCGCTCTGATGGCATCGGATCTCCTCGATCAATTGGGATTAGCGAAGGGAGGGATGGATATTTCTTTCGCTCCTCTCGCAAAGGGATTGGCGTTGGGCATGTTGTCCACGCTGCTCTTTACGCTGTGGCCGTTGCTGACGGTCCGCGAAATCAAACCGGCTCGTATTTTTCGCCGTGATGTCGTTCCACTTGCTTCCTCTGGCAATCCGGAGATGACCCGCTGGTGGAGGTTTTGGCAAGGAATAGATCGTGTCAAAGCCTTCACGTCCATTGGGATCGGTCTGGGATTGGCCCTCCTATCCATGTGGCAAGCCGGATCCTGGAAAGTCGGAACTCTCTTCATCCTTTCGTTTGCGGCTGCCGTGTTGCTGTTAGGCATAGCAGCCCGTCTGGCGCTCTCGGCGATCAAGCATTGGCCGCGTCCCGAGCCTCTCGTGCTTCGTCAAGCGTTGGGGAATGTCGTGCGGCCGGGCAGTCAGAGCGTGGGCATCACGATTGCCATCGGAATTGGAGTGATGGTGGTCACCACTGTGTCACTCGTTGAACGGTCGTTGCTCACGCAGGTCGGGGAGAATCGGCCATCTGACTCTCCTTCCTTTTTCTTTATCGATATCCAACCCGATCAGGCGGAGGGATTCGTCGGCCTCTTGCGTCAACGATCGAGCGATCCGGCCCCCAAGTTGACCCCGCTGATTCGCTCACGTCTTTCCGCTCTCAAGGGTCATCCAATCAAATTTGAACCGACGTCCGAGGAGGAAGAGCAGAGGGAAAAAACCGCAGAGAAGGAAGAACGGCGGAAGAAATGGTATCTGACCCGCGAATACGTTTTGACGTTTCTCCAAGACCTTCCCAAGGACAACAAGGTCATTCAAGGCGAATGGTGGAAACCGGGGCAAGTCTTCGCGAAACCGCTCATCTCGATCGAGGAAGATGCGGCGAATCAACTCGGCCTCACGATCGGAGATGCAGTGGAGTTGGACGTTCAAGGCGCGCCCATCACGGGAGAAATCAGCAACATTCGACAAGTGGAGTGGGGGAACTTCTCGACTAACTTCTATATGATCTTTTCGCCTGGTGCGCTAGACGGAGCCCCGCAGACCTATGTCGCCACCGTTCGTGTCACGCCGACAGAAGAAGTTGCGCTCCAACAGGCCGTCGTGGCCTCTTTTCCTAATGTGACGGCCATCAATATAGGCGACGTCCTCGACAGTTTTGCACGGGTACTCGATCGACTGTCCCTGGCCATCCGTGCGGTAGCGCTGTTCTGTGTCCTATCCGGTGCTCTGGTCATGGCGGCGGCATTGGCCGCAACACGCTACCGCCGGCTGTATGAATCCGTGATTCTCAAAGCCCTTGGAGCAACGCGCGGAGTGATCGCGCAAGCGTTTGCCGTGGAGTACGCATTGTTGGGGATCTTGGGCGGGCTGCTCGGAAGCGTCCTAGCTAGCGCCTTGTCCTGGGCGGTTCTTTCTACAGTGTTCGACCTGGCCTGGAGCCTTCAACCGGCCGTGCTTGCCACGGGCTTTGGCGCGACAATCGCGCTCACCCTGCTGGTGGGATTTCTCAGTACCTACCGTATTCTGGGCCAGCCCCCGCTGTCGGTGCTCCGGCACGAGTAGACGACCCTCGACCCTCAATTCGGGACGATCTTGAATAGACTCCCGCCCTGAGTCATGAGATAGAGTTCGCCTTGGGCATCTTCGCCGAAGCTGGTGATCCCGCCTCGGCTGAGAAACGGCCACTCGAATTGGCTTATCGCCTGGCCGTTCTGATATCGAAAACTCCGAACGAAAGCAGCGCAAAAATCTGCGTAGAAATAGGTTCCGCGCAGGGCCGGCGCCGCCGACCCTCTGTAGACATACCCGCCCGTGACCGAGCAGGCATTGTTGAGGTGGGGATAATCGAGGACCGGCAATGTCAGGCCACCCTGATTACAATTCGTGGAAGGATTAAAACAGAGAAATCCTTCCATCAATCGCCATCCATAATTCAGACCCCGTCCCGCGTTTGGAGTTGGTGAGACATTGATCTCCTCCCGCGCGTCCTGTCCAACATCCGCAATATACAAATCATTGGTCACCCGATCGAAGGAGAACCGCCAGGGGTTGCGAAGGCCTATGCTCCAGATCTCCGGGGCATTACTGAAGAAGAAAGGATTCGTCGCGATGTTGCAGGCACTTCCCGTGTAAGGATTGAGCCGAAGGATCTTGCCAAGTCGTGACGTAAGCGTTTGCGCGTTGTTGTTCAAGTCACCACTTCCGCCTCCATCTCCGACACTCGCATAGAGACAGCCATCGATGCCAAAAGCCAGCATGCCTCCGTTGTGATTAGTGTTCGCTGAATGCTCGATTGTGAGAAGCGACGTGCCGGCGGGGTCGGCAACATTGGCATTTGCCGCATTCCTGAGATAGCGGGCAATGACGATGTCTCCGGTTTGGTCGGTATAGAAGACATAGAATTGACGATTGGTTGCGTATTGAGCATCGAACGCCATGCCGAGCAATCCACGTTCGCCGATGGTTGAAACGAGATGTCTGAGGTCGAGAAACGTGGCCAGCGAACTGTTCCCGACGTTGAAGATTCGAATGAGACCTTGCTTTTCGATGACGAACAGCCGGTTAGAGTCGTTGGGAGGCGCCGTCATGAAGACCGGAGAGTTGAGATTGGCCGTGACAAGCTGGACGGTCAGATCGGTTGCAGCCGGTAGGGGCGGCAGTGGTTCTTGGCCGTCACCTTCTCCACATCCTGGCAGTCCAACCCCGGCCAGAAGAAGGAGAAGAAGAAACGCAATGACGCGAGTAGGCAAGATGAACTCCCTCGCTCGCAGGCTCCTCCGTGGATGGTACTACGACCTCAGCCTACTACGAGGGGGGAGCGCCGCTCAAGCTGGTGATGACTACGTCGCGTTCTTCAATGCGTTTGTTTGAGATGCTGCGGGAGCGGGCATGAATA
>JAOUEB010000213.1 GCA_029858925.1 Nitrospira sp. | reverse complement strand
TCCCCCCCCAAAGGCCTTCGCCCTATTGATATTTGATCGCTGTTCCGACCGCCTCAGATTGGCAGGTAGGGAAGATGATGATCCAGGCCCACCAGCAGTTATTGGCCACCTTCACGTCCACGACCTCGTCCGCACCCATGGCTCTTGCCTTCTTATGGAGCTCGGCCAACGCATTGCCCTTGGCAACGTCGGCAAAGCCGGCATACGACCAATCCGACGCCTGCACGGAGCCGAGCACTGTGTGGGGCTTGGTGATCGACTTAGAGCTCACGCTCACGTTTGTCAGTGGATAAGAGCAGCCGAAAAGAAATGCGCCAGCAAGCATCGTCGCGAGTAATCTCGTTTTCATTGGGATGCCTCCTTAAGCTGATCTTCAAGTTGGTATTACCGAATTACTTCTTGCTCTGATACTTGACGGCCAGGCCGGTTCCCCCAGCCCAACAATGGACGACATAATTGTAATAGGGGATTAGGGAGTAGTAACAGTTGTTCTCCATCCTAATGCCGAGGATATCGTCTGCCCCCATACTCTCTGCCTGTGCCCACATAGAGTGCAGAGTTCGTCCGACCGCGATGTCATCCATATAACCCCATTCTGTCGCTTGAACCAGTCGTTCCCATTCTCGCGGATGATCCACAAACTGAGGCGAAACAATTCCGACTGGTGTCATTGAGTACGAACACGAGACACTAAACAAGAGCGATAGAAAGGCAACAATGCTCCGTGTTCTCATAACAGGCCTCCTTCCTTGTTGGAATCCCGGTTACTGAGGGGCAAACATGGGACGCCTTCCAGGTTTCGGAGTGAAAAGCATCCCTCTCGTCAAGAAAGCAACGATTGCATTGCGAAATGAGGGATGCAATCTGGATGCCGCTTGCCGCAATGCAACCATATATGGTGAATTCCTAATAACATCTCAGCTTAGATGGATGACACCAACAATAGTGGGAGAGATCTCCATGAGGCTGGGTAGTAACTCCCCAGGCGAGCAAATCGTGTCTGTAGAGAAATGGGACTGCCGAAGAGAGGTTGCTCGACGCAAATCACGCCAAATACGCCGCGACGATGCCGGAGAGGACGATCCCGTCGAACGTTCCGGCGCCGCCGATGCTGGCGATGCCGGTGGCGATCTTTTCGATGTCGCGCAGGTGGAGCAGGTCCGCCCCGATGAGCGGACCAAGCACACCGGCCACGAAGGCGACCGGAGGCGCTTGGTCCGGAACGAGGAGTAGCGCGCTCAGGGAAGCAACAATGGCAGGAAAGAGTCCGGGCATCGCAATGCCAATCCCCTCGATGGGTTTTGCCATCCAATAGCACACTCCCGTGTTGATGACGACCGCGAGTAACAAGCCGACGAGCGCCTGTTGGCCCGCCATGGCCAGATGAGCCGTTTCATAGATCGCCAGCGCCACGGGAATGAGGCAGCCGCCCACGTTGACGGCGATGATGGTATCTCTGCGAATGCGTTGGAACCGAGGCCACCACCCGTGCAGTCCAAACACCGCCAACTGGTCCACTAGGACCGATTCCGTCCGGGACATTCGTTTCACAGGAATGTTGATCGGGCTTCCCATGAAAATACCGATTACCACGAGCAGGGCGGTGGTCGGTTCCAGTTTGAGTTTAATCAGGGCTGAGGTGAACACCTGGCCGAAAACGAACGGGAGCATCACCAACAGGATGAGGAAGAACAGTAGCGGCAGGAAGGTCGGACGTTTCATCGCCGGAAGCTCCCTCCCACAGATCGCCGGATCAATTGGGGACTTGTCATCATCGGCGCCCTAAGTCTGGCCATGCACCCATTCAGGCCGGAATCCGGCTCCGTTGATGGTCAACCGCTGCCCGTCGATGTCGACGCGCGCATCGAGGAACTCCTTCGCCAGCCAGGCGCTCGTGAGCACGTGATCGGTGACAACTGGAATGATGAACCGGCTTTGGCCCGCTGCCAAGGCGGCAAAGGGAATGACTTGGTCTGCGGCGAACCGGTCCAGGGTCGCCTCGGAGGCGAGCTCATCGAGCAATTGCTTCGCGACATGCTTACCGATCGACTCCGCGCTTCGTCTCAAAGCCCCGGCCTGATCCGCACCGAGTCGCCCGGTCTCGCCCTTGTCGGCGAAAAGCGCCAACGCAGCACCTCGTTGCAAAGACTCAGTATCATTACGAATCTCGATCTCAGCCTGATAGCCAGCTTCGGCGAGCACTTCCCTTGCCGTGTCTGCCATCCGTTCGCTCACCCGTCGTTCCTTGAGATGCGAGGAGAGCGCGATGCCCCATACTTTGGTAACCGAGTCCGCTTCTTCCTGCACGACGGCGCGGAGAGGTTCAGTGAGGGGTGTCACGACCAGACGAAGTATTCCCTCACCGAGCGGCACATAGCCGGGACGTAGGATCTCCACCGTCGCATGGAGATTCATTCCTTGCAGCATCGGTAACAGAACATGCTGCAGATGAAAGGCAGACGGGGCAAAATCCTGGAAAAGGCCCCCTCGCAGTTCGACGGAAACGTGGGATCCTGCAAAGGCCAGGACCGGCAGGATACCGAGTGCCAGCATGGTCGTTGAGCCTGCAGAGCCGATAGCCCAGTGGTAATGCCGTCCTGTCTTCAATGAGCCGGGACGAAACGTAAACTCCTGCGCCCCCTGGACGAGCCCTTCCGTACATCCGTTCACAAGCTCGGCCACGGCCTCGACCACGCGTATATGTTGCGGGCGCAATCCGGGCTTTTCCCGCTTCGCGCGCGCATTCACCACCTGGATGGATCGACCGGTCAGCGCGGAGAACGCAACCGCCTGCCGCACGATGGTGCCGCTGCCCGAATAGCGGGAGCCGTCGATCGTGAGCATGAGACGATCCTTTCTGGCCGGTCACCGCAGAATTCCACTGACGATCATCTCCACCGCTTGCTCCGGCGGAAGCCCCCGCGCCATCAACGGTTTTGCAGCACTTGTCTACTGGCCGGAGTGCCGATGAGTTAGGGCACTGCGTCAGGGCAAGCCGAGCTGGATCTTGGCTGACTCAGACATCATGCTTCGGTTCCAAGGCGGATCCCAGGCCAGATTCACGGTGACGCCCGTCACGCCGGGAACAGCACGGACTGTCTTGTCGACTTGCCACAAGAGTGCATCCGCGATCGGACAGGCAGGTGCGGTTAGGGTCATGCGGATCGTGACGGCGCCGGACGGTTCCACGGCGATGTCGTAGATCAGGCCAAGATCATACAGGTTCACCGGGATCTCGGGATCATACACGGTGCGCAGCGCCTCGATGATGTGCTGTCGGAGATCGGACGCATTCAAAGGAGCCATAGGCACCGAAGCCGGCTGGGACGCCTGGCCTGACTCGGTCGTCACCGCTTCCGGTCTGCTTTCGATGGCGGCACGGAGCGTGTGCCAGGGCAATGTAGCGCATTTGACCCGAATAGGAAATTCACGGACACCGGAAAAGACCGCGAGCTTCCCAAGGTCGACGGGCTGCAACCCCGCGTCAGTTTCTCTGGTAAGCAAGGCATGGAAACTTTCGAAGAGCGTCAGAACATCGGGTACGGTGCGCCCTCTTACACTCTCCGTCATCATCGAGGCCGACGCGATGGAAATCGCGCAGCCGGCGCCCTCGAAGCCGACATCGTTCACCCGATCGTTCTCGATTCTGAGGTAGACTTTCACCTTGTCGCCGCAGAGGGGGTTGTACCCTTCGGCAGTTCGGTTGGCCCCCTCCAGCTTACGGAAGTTTCGTGGCTTCCGGTTATGGTCCAGAATGGCTTCCCTGTAAAGGTCCCGCACGTCCAGCATCATCTGAAGAACTCGATGGATTTGTGAATGGTCGCCGCGAGTGCGTCGATGTCTTCCTGAGTGTTGTAGAAGGCCAAGGAGGCTCGGGCAGTGGCCGACACGCCACAGCGACTCATCAATGGTTGTGCGCAATGGTGACCGGCACGAATCGCGATCCCTTCATTGTCCAGGAACGTTCCCAGATCGTGGGGGTGCACGCCATCGACGACGAAGGAAATCACTCCCGCCTTTTCTTTGGCGGTCCCAATAAGCCGCACTTCTGCCATGCGGGAG
>JAOUEB010000212.1 GCA_029858925.1 Nitrospira sp. | reverse complement strand
GCCGAACCTGCTCGGCTGGCGATTGGCCATGGCGCGCGCGCGATTCGACGTGTTGGATTATCAAGGCGCGGAGGCTGAGGTGCGGTCTGTTTTGCAACGGATCACGCCCGGTTCGCCCCTGGAGATCCCAGCCAAGAATCAGCTCGCCCAGTTGTACGATTCCATGGAGCGGGGGCGGCGGTTCACTCCTGAGCTGACACCTGGCGCAAGCGAGTCTGAGCTGAAGGAATGGGCCGCCATTCGCGCAGACGCCTGGAAACTGTTTGTGGCAGGCCGGTATCAAGAGGCCGAGCCGATCTATCGCAAGATGCTGGTGCTGAACCCCAGGGATGCTCTCGCTACGCATCAATTGGGGCTGACGCTCATGCAGCTGGGACGGTGCAAAGACGCGCTGGCCGTGTTTGGAAACATGTCCAACTTGGATCCCAGCGAGGAGGACTATGCGGACACGACGTTTCGGATGGGCCAATGTCTCGTGGAGTTGGAGCAGTGGGAAGACGCCTTTGTGCATTTTCAGATGCTCTATGACGCAGCGGTCGAATTTGAGGCCAGCAACAAGAACGTGACGCTTCCCGCCGGCACCCGTGTGCTCTCAAAAGAAAAGCTCACTCAGTGGTTGGACAAGGTGCGGCCGCACGTTCCCGACCTGGCTGCGCTCAAGGAGGAGACTGCGCAGGCTGGCAGCGGCGTTGCCGGCCAGGCGATGTCCAAGGAATTATCGGCTGAAGAGGTTTATGCGAGAGCCGCCGAGCGGGTGAAGCCGCAGAAGGCATTGAACCAGGCAGCCACACTTATGGGCCGAGACGCGGATTTCAGTTGGTTTCGGTTCGTCATTCCGGCGGGCACCGTCATGCGGGACGATTTTCCCACTGGGGCGCACGAGTATATTCCACTCAATCCCGGCGATACCTTTTTCACCACACAACCAGAGATCTACTTGGTGTTCGGTTTGGTGTCGGATTCGGTAGACGCGGTGCCGCTCACGGCGCAATGTGCGGTGGAGACGGCGGACATGGGGGGAGAGCTTCGCGTGGCGGCGCAGGATCGAGTGTTGTCGTCCATGAGCGACCGGTCAGGATTTTTCATGCTGACCCCTCCGAAAACCGGATGGGCGCCCGGCTTGTACCGCTGTGGACTATTTGCCGGAGAACGCGCGTCTGCGTATACCCAGGTGGATGAAGTGCGGTTTCGGATTGTCGAACCACGCCGGGTCTCCAACGCCATCAAGAGCGAATAGCCGCCGGCTTCCGGCGGCGGCGTATCGGGGGTTGCAGCAGAAGCCTTCGTGGGGCATGCGGGCTAGCCCGCATTATTCATGACTCTTCTGCTGCAATCGCCGATCCGCTGTTCCGACAAGCTTGGCCGCGGGCTTCGCGCAGCCACCCGGCGGGCTCGCCCCTCGGACCTTCGACGTACTGCCTGAGTACGCCTCAGGCCCTCCGGGCTCCGCGCGCCGGTCTCACGACGCGGCTTGGCGATTTCGCCACGAACACTCACGAATAATGCGGGCTAGGGAGTCATGTGCGCCGGTCTCAAGACGACGAGATGTTCCGCAATGGCCGTAATGACTCGTTCCGTCCGCCCCTCAGGCACGAACGCATGGATCTTCGCGGTTAATTCGATAAGGTCGCTATCTCCAGGCAATTCCATCGCCGCTGGAAAGCAACTGCCGGTCGTCTCGACCGAAACCGTGCCGGTCCCATCCACTAATTCGAACTGCGAGATGCCATAAAGGCGAGGACATTGTTTTGAGCCGGACGTCGGTTTCTGTGCCGGAGGGAGGAGATGCATGTTCTGTACGTGACTCACCAGAGCTACGGAGCACAAGGGATAGGAGACATGGTATTTCTGAAGTTGTTCGATCGTGATCCGCTCCGCCGCCGCTAGACTGCTTGCCCACAACAATAGGGGGAGTATGTCGCAGCTCATGGCGATGGACCAGCATCGCAAAGGCATGGCTCGACCCTTTGTGCGCAAGACGTCGGCGGCAAGCGTGCGGCGAGAATAGAATGAGCCGACTGGCAGGAGGGAAATCTCTATCGCGCAAAGCCATATGGCGAAGTGGTATGGCTTCCGGTGCTTCCAGCGCAGCACTTTACGAACGGCGATCTAGAACGAAACCGTACCATGAAGACGGTGCATGACATCAGTCATCAACTTGCAAGACTCACCACAGACTTTCGCGGAACGGGAGAATTCTGTTCCCCCGCCCTGAATCGTTCGATGGTAACAGCAGTCTTACTGACGGCCTCTGAGCGCGTCACGGATCTCGATTAAGAGTTTTTCTTCGTTGGTCGGCCCGGGGGGCGGGGCTGGCGCCGGCGCCGCTTCTTTCTTGAACCGGTTGATCTGCTTCACCAGTATGAAGATGACAAACGCGATGATGACAAAGTCGAACACGCTCTGTAAGAAGACTCCGTAGTTGAGCGTCGGTGTTCCGGCCGCTTTCGCCGCCACCAAAGACGGGTGGGTTGTATCGGATAAATTGATGAACAGGCTGGAAAAATCCACTTTGCCCATCAGCAATCCGATGGGCGGCATCAGCACATCGCTTACGAGCGATGAGACGATCTTGCCGAAGGCGCTGCCCATGATCACCCCGATCGCCATGTCGAGCACGTTGCCCCTCATGGCAAACTCCTTGAATTCTTTCAGCATGGTGCTCCTCCTCTGAGAACATGATTCAATGCGATGCTGCGCATGCTATCGTTTGTGGGTCGTATCGAAGCCATAGCCAAGCGTAAACAGGTACAAATTGTCGGTATCCGTCCTGCCGGCGGGCGGCCGGTTATTGTAGCGTGTCGTCACCTGAAAGCCACTCGACAGACCAGCTATAAGTTTCAGGCGGACTCCGTTATCCATCGTGAAGTAGAAATTCGATGCATTTTGAAGGGAAGGAAACATTTCGTTGTAGTGGTAGAGCGTGATGAGGCTATCGAACATCGGCCAATCCAGCTTCATGGCTATGCGCGCGCGGAAACTCGCTTCGTCTGCAGCGGTACGGAAGTCTTCGTTGAAATAGGCCAAGCCGGACTCCGTGTAGAACGTCATGTCTTTGAGGACTCCGCTGTAGTCACCTCGCTCGACCCATTGGTACCCTGGTCCACTTGCGATTGCCGTACGCAATTTGAGGTCTTGAAATCGGTCATTTTCGAAGTAGGCCGACGCAAACCAGAACAACCGCTTCGTGATGAAGAAGTCCAGCTTGGTCGTGCCTCGGGCATTGCGCGTGATGAGCTCGCCGGCATTGTCGCCATAGACGTAGCGGCCTAACATGGTCAGCCGGAGTTGTTCACTGCGGGCGACAAAATCTCCGAGCACACTGACGTTGCGGAGTCGGCTGTTCCCGGTTGATTGCGAGTAGCCGGCGTTCAAACTCCCGGTATAAACGACCGGTGGCTGGATCATGGGATTGATCGACGTTACAGACGCCAGCGGCACGGTCAGTGAGCCTTGGAGGGGTTCGGCTTGGATGTTCATGGTCCCGTCCTGCCCTGAGGTGGCGGTTCCATTGAGAATGGTCCCTTCTTTGAGGTGGAAGGGAATGGGATGGGTGACCTCCAGATTCGTGACATTGTCCCATTTGATTTTGATCATGTTGTCAGAGGATGATGACGTTTTCAAGAACAGCACGCCGCCAGCCATTTCAATGACTTCTCCATAGAGAATACTGCCATCCTTCAGGCTGACGATATCCGGCGAAGACTCGACAGGGGCTGATTGAGCCGCCGCATGGTTGGTAAAGCCGACTGCTGTGCAGGCACAGAGCACGAAGAGACACATCCAAGAACCTGTTCGCATTGGATCCTCCACGTTAGGAAAATCCTCGTGACCAAATGAACGAATTACTACGGTTGAGGAATATAAGACACCAGATGTGAAGCTCTCTTGTTGGAAAAACGCCTTAGTATATAAATGATCGGCTGTGTTTGGCAATTGGGGAAAGCCTACGGTGTCAGGCAAGTGAATGTGTCGGCAACTGCAAGATCTGGGTCGAGACAGGCGTGGCGCCTCCAGTGGAGACCATGCGTTTCAAACGAACTCCAAATCGATCTTGTTGAGGCCCGTTATC
>JAOUEB010000211.1 GCA_029858925.1 Nitrospira sp. | reverse complement strand
TGCTTTGCAGGGCGTCCATCTTTTTCAGTGCTGAGTGCTAGGTGCTGAGTGCTGAGTAGAGAGTACAGGCATTCTGTTCATGTGAGATTTCTTAGAACTCAGCACTCGATACTCCGCACTAGAATTTAAAGACTGGGGCGTCGTTCCCGAATCGCTTCTTGCGCAGTTCTTCCATCAGCTCGACGGTAATGAGGGGAACGTTGTTCTCGATGGCGTGCTTCTCGACCCCTTTCTTTACCATGGCGCGAAGGAAGTAGGGGATGCGGCTGAGGCGCAACGCCGATGCGTCATCCCAGGCCACCTCGGACTCTTCCGGCGTGTTGAACGCAACCTTGATTTTCTCGCCGCCCTTCGGCGTATAGAGACACCACTGATCTTCGTCCAGCCAGTCGCCGTGATCGACGTAGGGCCGGGCGCGGCAGCCTCCGCAGATGTCGGTGTATTCGCAGTCGCCGCACTTGCCTTTGAGCTGAGGGTACCGGAACGAATTGAAGACGTCCGATTTGTCCCAGAGGTCGGCGAAACTATTCTGGCGGACATTGCCGGCTGAGAGGGGCATGTAGGGGCAGGGGGTCAATTCTCCGTTCGGCGTCACGCGGGCGTAATTGGTGCCGGCGAGGCAGCCGCCGCCCATATAGCCGGTCGCTTTGGTGATCGGTGAATGGGGGTCCTTTTCATAGGCCAGCCGTTTGAAGTGCGGCGCGCAGCGGGCTCGAACGAGCATGCCCTTGTAATTGTCCTGGCAGTTGACCAGATAACCGAGCACCTCTTCATACTGAGCCGGAGTGATGTCGGTCAGTTCTTCGCCACGGCCGGTGCAGACCATGAAAAAGACATTGAGGACTTTTGCGCCAAGCTGGTGCGCCCAATCGATGACCGCCGGCAACTCCTGATAGTTCATGGGCTGCGCGCTGAAGTGCACTTGGAAAGCCAATCCATTCCGTTTGCAGGCTTCGATGCCGGCGAGCGCGGACTCCCATGCGCCCGGCACGCCGCGAAAATGGTTATGCTTCAAGGGATCAAGCGAATCGATACTGATACCCACGCCCATGACGCCAATCTCGACCAGCATCTTGGCCATCCGGTCGTCGATGAGCATGCCGTTCGTTCCAAAGACGACCATGAAGCCGAGTTTCACCGCATAGCGCGCGATGTCGAGGATGTCCGGCCGCACCAATGGCTCGCCTCCGGTGATGACGAGCAGGCATCCCTTGTTGACCTCGGCGATTTGGTCGATGAGCTTGAAGCATTCCTCCGTGGACAGTTCGTCGTCGCCGCCGGCCGCTTTGGTTGTGGCGTCGAGATAGCAATGGTCACACTTGAGGTTACAGCGTTTGGTCAGGTTCAGGGCAACCAGATAGGGCTTGAAATCATCAACGGTTCGGCCGTCGTGTGGGGCGTCGCCTTGAGGCGTCGGCGTGAAGAGCTTGGTGACGTGCTGTTGGATCGAACCGAACGCGCTTGTCAGAGCGGGGCCGTTGAAGATGGGGAGTGATTTACCCATAGTGCTGTTCAGTGCCGAGTGTTGAGATGTGAGCGCTGAGTTAATACGACGAAAGAAATCCGACAGGACTCAGCTCCAAGCGCTAGCCCCCATGAAACATGCGGGCTAGGCACTTCCCTTTCCGGTCAGGCCGGCAATCATGTCCTTGATGTTGCCGGTTTTCATGGCTTCCGCCATGTAGTCTTTCGCCTGTTCGATGCCTTCGTTCGCGACTTCGATCGTAATGTGGGTGACGCCGATCTTCTCCGCGTGCTTGACGATGAGCGCTTTGGTGCAGTCCCGCATGAAGCCTTCCGGAGCGCGCTCCAGCCTGGCCTGCGCATCCACGGTCCAGGTGTAGGAATCGATTTCGGCATGGCTGCTTCCGTTCTCGCGCGCGCTGGTTTCCTGTGATCCGTTTCCATTCACAGCCTCGATCGTAGCAGTTGCTTCGGCGGAGGTCCCGGCGCCCTTGTTGGCAAAGATCGGTGTGTAATCTTCCGAGGCCGCTTCTTTGATCATCGGGGCGGCGTATTCGAGCGTGATCGTCGTCATGCCGAGCTTGCGCGCGGTCTTTTCGATCTTGGCCTTGGCGCGGCGGCGTTGGAACCCGGCCGGCACAGCCCGAATGGCTTCTTTCGCGTCTTTGGTCCATTGCATCGGCACGTCGTCATAGGCAACGTCCATTTCCAGTTCGCCTTCATTTGTCGCCGCCACTTCAAAAACTTTCCTATCGACTTGCTTGAATCTCGTCCCATCCGAGGCGCACACCGGACATTTTACCGGTGCGTCGCCTTTACCGATGTATCCGCAGCCTTCACAGACAAAATAGTTTTGACTCATGCGGTCCAGGTAGGCCTGGGTGGAGGCATTGACCGATTTTGGCTTCTCCTCGACAATCTGCGTCATGATCCCGCTCAACGTTGGGCCCATGAGATCTTTCGTCACCGACTCGTCGGCCTGCATCTTGTCGCGATCGATACCGGACGCATTGAGGCTTCCGCCCAGGGCCCGCATGGCATCCATGGCGCCTTTGGGCAGAATATGCCCGATGGCCGTATCCACGACCGTATTGCTGATGATCGTGTGGCCTTTTTCGATGGCATACCGATGAATGGCCGTCTTGGCCACGCCACGCGCGAAGACCGGGATCTTCTCCATCCGTCGCAAGGCTTCTTCGGTCCAGGCGATCGTGTATTCCGCCTGTGTATCGATCGGCGGCACGTACTTGCGGTTTGAAACCAGCACGTTGCAGGGCGCGCTCCGGAGAAGATTTTCCGTATTACTGCCGACATCCATGTCTTCGTCGCTATGGACGCCGATACGGCCCACGATCAACAGTGCTGGAATGTCCTTGCGCACGTATTGAATGATCTTTTCAAAGGCCTTGCCGTCAAGCAAGGTCGTTTTGACGTCGGTTTGTTCAGCCTGCGCGATTTCACGGGAGATATCGAGATGCGACTGATAGATCTTGGCCAAGCCGCTGTCGATGATTTCCTCGTGGAGCTTTTCCTGTTCCTTGAAACGGAAGACTTTGCCGGCTTCCTCGTTCAACACGCCGGAAATGCTGTGGAACGCCGCATAGTGGAAATAGGGGTCGAACGCCGCAATCGCTTCCACCGGCATGTTCAACGCCTTGCCGAGCTGAAGTCCCGTCATCAGGCCGCCGAAAGAATAGGGGCTGCCGTCTACAGCGACGACGATTTTGCCGGCCGTCATCGGTTGGGTATTCTTGATGATCAGCATGTCGGAGTTACGCACGCGGCGAATCACGCGCTCCGTGTTGCTGCCGATGACGCTGTCTTTCACCGCGCCGACGCCCAGCGCTCCCATGATGACCAGATCATACCCGTTGGTATTGATGTCTTCGGCCAGGACTTTCCAATTCCGTCCCTCCAGCGACCGGCGTTCGATCGGCAGATTGGCCTCGTTGCATTTCTTGTCGACATAGTCGAGATAGGAGTCCGTGATGATCTGAAGGCCGCGGGTGATCAGTGAGTCGTGGATCTGGCGCTGGCGGTCGAGTTCCTTCTCGTCGTGGTATTCCTCAGGCAGGCCCGCCTCCATCTGCTTGAAGCGTTTGTCGTGCATTTTGGCGGCGTAGACGTGGCTGCCGACGATCTTAGAGCCGAATGTTTTGGCCATGTGGACGCCGACATCCACTGCCGTATTGGAATGATCGGAGTTGTCGACCGGAATATAGATAGTCTTATACATGCGAGGCGCCTCCTTAGGGCGCTGTCATGAGAAAGGCTAAACGCCGTAAATTGTGTGAAAAACCAAATGGTTGACGTGTTACCAGAGTCGTAAGAAGGCGGATGATAGCACTGGCTTGAACTGGAATGCAAGAAGGCCGTGGGGGTAATCAAGCGTCAATAATCAAACCTCAAGCGATGGAGAAATAAGAAGATTTTCAACGGTTGACGAATGGCGTGTGGCGAGTGCTCATCCGACAGAAGTGGTATGGGGATTCTCCGCCGATGGGATAGGATGTGGCGCAGGATGCCGTGACCTGAGAATATCTTCGATCGCCAGCAGGGCATCGCGCCCAGAATTGCCCTCAATCCCCTTGCTCAAACTCTTGTCCGCATAAGAAG
>JAOUEB010000210.1 GCA_029858925.1 Nitrospira sp. | reverse complement strand
AAGTAGACGGGCACCTCACTCCCCGACTCTCCCTTCACTCGAATCTGCCAGGCCCCGACGTACACCGTCCGATTCTCGATCTCGACCGTGACGCGCTGGGGCAGAGGATGGCAGAAATCATTGATCGGCCAGGCCACCGGCTCTTCGTGCTGCGAGCCATGCTCATCCAGCCGCTGATAAAAATAACCGCGCCGGTGCAACAACGTCACCGCTACCATGGGGATGTCCAGGTCGGCGGCAGATCGAAGCGTATCTCCTGCCAGGACACCCAGACCGCCCGAATAAGTCGGCATGCCCGGATCAAGCCCGATTTCCATGGAGAAATACGCCACCAACGGCGTTTTGGTTTCCATCGTCTCTATGATTCGTCCATCAGGCATCAGAACAACTCCCTGAGGCTAATCTAGGGACCTTCGCCGCCTTAAACAATCCAAAAACGCCGGTTCTTCTCTTCTTCGGAGCAACTGACCATGGATGTTGGCCTACACCTCATGCCGCTCTCGCAACCTCTGCACCAGTTCCTTCTTGGCGATGAGAACAGCTCCAAGCCCCATGGCCATCGTCACCATCGTGATCAATCCCCCAATCAATGGTATGAGCGAGACAATGAAATAGGCTATCAGCCCTGTCACAAACGCCCATGGGCTCGAAGGCGAATCTCGTATCAATCTCAGAAGCCTTTGTCCCGCCCACAGCATGACGAAGACCCGGCCCATATAGAGTGTCACGAGATACATCGCGCTCAACATCAGTCCAATCGGAATGCCCAGCACCGTCACCATGCACAAGAAGATCAACAACGGCACACCGGCCAGCAGCGCTCCGCCGACACCGAGTGTGACCCACGGTTGCTCCTGAATCGTCGCCGCGACCCTCGGCGTAAAGACCGGATAGATGCGCAGGAGCAGCAGGCCAAGGATCAACGTCGATACCGCACTGACTGCGCCGGCCACCAGCTTCATTCCGGCCAAACCCCTCCGGAACTCCTCGCCTTTCACGACTTCCGGGATCTGGCGCTTCGTCACAGTCCCAAGAATCGTCGCGCCTTTGTCGATCGAGGGTTCATCATCGCTCCAATACCTGAAATCCTTTCCGACCGCCGCGTTGGACGTGAGACGAATAGCCGCAGCGGCGACGGCGAGATCGCCGCCGGTCTCGTTCGACAACGTCACGTTCCCGGCCGCGATCCGGACATCTCCATCAATCGATCCCTCCACCAAGAGATTGCCGGCCCCCGTCAGGAGATTCCCTGCGACATGAGCCGACTCCGTCACATGAACGTCTGCGCCGGCGATCGTCGCGTTCCGGTAGATCTCCCCGCTGAGCGTGACATTCCCCCCGGCAACCCTGACATCCTGAGCCACTTCACCCGATATCGTCACATCACCGCCCGCCACAATCAGATCCCCGTCGATCACACCATCCACCAGCACTTCACCGCCTGCCGCATAGACGTCGCCATGCACGGTTCCCGAGATCTCCACGTGTGGACCCAAAGCAAAGTAATCGCCCTGCACTTCCTCTCCGGCCCGCAGGATCACCCGCTCACGCCACTCGGCTTGTTCCGACGATTCCTCGGCCCACGCGAATGAGTGCAGCGACAGACAAGCAATCATCAGGAGCATGGCGCTCAGGATTCTCATAGATACCCACAATACGCTGGGCGCACGTGATTCGGACATCTTTGCAGCTCAAGCTCGGCAAGTGGACGGCGATCACGCCAAGATGAACAGGGCGAACATCGCCTCCCCTACTTATACAGTCCCCTTGCGTACGGTTGTGCAAAGAAGACACCTTTTTGTATTTGCCCAGCTGACGCTCGAACACCTCAAGATCATTCAGAGTTTTCACGGATCTCGAGACCGAGCGGAAGCAATGAGGGGAATCTTGCTACGGTGCTGAAAACAAGCCCTGTGGCGGAAGACCACATTGCCCAAAATCATATTCTCAACAAATGGAAGACCAACCCCGACGCAATGAGGTACCTAGGGATCATCGTTGAGAGCAAGAAAGAACAGAACCCCCACATTGTAGCCAGCATGACCGACCCGCGACATCGTCCACGACTCGGAGGCTCGGCGAAGTTCTCCAATTGAAGGCCTTGCTACCTTCCTCCAGCACAAGGCAGCAAGGATGTACCCTTAGCTCTCCCATCGCTGACCCTCACGATGTCTCCAACCGCAATGGTTTCTGCTCTCATGGATTTCCACACCGGCTTCGTCCATCGGTCGAATCGGCTGACCCGGAACGGGATCGGATGAGCCGTGAAGAGATTGGGCCCATCGCTTACTTTGGAAGTGCAGGTACGGCACGAGCGAATTGCCTGAACGCCGACCTCGGCGAGTTGTTGCCCTGCTTTAACAGTTTGTCCCGGACGCACGTTCGGCGAGTGCAGGCGGAAATGAGCGAGCAGGGCATACACGGAGCCCGCTTGAAGAAGCGCGTAATTGCCGGCGAAGGGTGACAGGTCGGCGCGGGCTCCTCGCGGAGCGAAAAGCGTGATCGGCGGGATAGTAAGAAGCATGTCCTTGAGAAGGTTGATCGGCGTCCGATCGGGGACGCCATCGTGAACCTGCACGACCAAACCATCGAATGGTGCGTGAATCGGCTGCCCCCAGCCATACCACTCCTCGACGCCTTGCATGCCGAACACCCAGGGGAGATAACCGGTCGAGACATAATCCTGCCGCTCTCCCTTGACCGCTAAGAGATCGAAGGCATATGCCGGATGGCCGGGCGGCTGCATCACCCGCCACTCGCCCCTCAGCGGGAACTCCCCGATCAACGGTTCTGCCATGTGATCCGCTCACCCCAGGACATGCCGACCAGATACGCTTTGGAGATCTTCAGAGGGGTGAGCAACTGATAGAGATCTTCTTCATCGGAGTAGGGCCTCGTCGGAGACTTGGATTTCCCATAGCCCCGCACGTTATAGCGAAGCGCTCGATAGTGATCGGCAAACACGTTGAACTGTCTCTCCCATATCCGACGGTCAAAGCCTCCGCTGTGAATAAAGACGATCGCCTCTCCCTGGCCCTTCATCTCGTAAAACAGCTGCGCGCCGTTGACTTCGGCAAAGCTGGAAACACTGTCGTTGCCAAATCCCCCCTCTCGATTCCGGAATGTTTATGTGCCAATGTGCCTCAACACTCACCCTCCTTTCAAATCATCTCGGATGTCCGGGCAACGAGGTCGGCTCACGTACCGCGTGCACGGCGAAGCTCCATATGCCGCTCGGGTCATCGAGACGAACATTGATCCGATCGTCCTCGAAATCCAGACGCAGAATAAACGTGTTGGGCCCGGCTATTTCGTCGTAGCGTAATGCGAACTCCTGCTCGGACCGCCACGTACCCTTGAGTCCGGCCGACAGGCCGGACGGGGTCGTCTCCGAGAATCGATACACCCCATCAAGCCCTACTGGCATCACGAAGCGGCCCGCGCGGCTGACGAGCGTGAACGTCGCCTCGTCCGGCCGATCGAAGTGCAGGGCGAAGGTCTCAAGTCCGAGAGGATTCGCGTCGAATCGATAGGTCTGGCCGGAAATCGCCCGCACCCGCGCCGGGAGCGGCGGCACCGGTAGCGGCTCAGGTGCCTGGGCGGCGGCCGCGAGGCTCCGATTAAGCTGCGCACGGCCTGCAGGATTCTCGGGTAGCAGCCCATCCGACTTGATGGCCGCCAACAGCAAGGGGGCGAATCGCTCGCGCTCGTAGTACCCGCCGGTGAACACCGCCACAATGTCGAGCCCCGGAGCCACCGTCATAATCTGGCCGCCACGCCCCTGTGCCTCGTACAGGCCGGCGTACTGGCCCTTGTGGATCCACCAGCCGTAGCCGTAGTCGACATCCCTCTTGGGCACGCGGACCTGGGCGCGCGTCGCGCGCTCGGCCCAGTCCGCCGACACGATCTGGCGATCCTCCCAGCGGCCGCGATGCAGGAACAGGAAACCGATCTTTGCCAGGTCGCGCGGGGTCATCTGCAACTCGCCCCAGCCACGATTCACGCCCTGCGGGTCGGTGGGCCAGACCACCTTGCCAATGCCCAGCGGGGCGAACAGCCTCCGTTGCGCGAACACGAGCGTG
>JAOUEB010000209.1 GCA_029858925.1 Nitrospira sp. | reverse complement strand
CGGTTCGTTCTACACTGATAACACGTCGGTGTTCGTCGCTCCAATTAAAAATAGACATGCGGTTGTCTTGCGCGCCACCATCGCAACGGCATCGTTGCGAACCGTCACATAATGGTACTGCAGGCTGATTACGAGTTCGCTAGAACCAACATAGGAGGAGGATGGACTTGTGAGTTGTTCGCTACAAGACCTGTCGTCGCCTCATTCACCTGATGTGGCTGAGGCTCTGCAGGCGGACTGAGGATGAAGGTCGATTCGAAAGTTCTGCCTCTGGTCCAAAGTGGTGAGCCGGCTGGGACTCGAACCCAGGGCCCTCGCCTTAAAAGGGCGATGCTCTACCGACTGAGCTACCGGCTCACACAGGAAAACGTGAATCGAAAAGCGTCATACGTCATTCGCGAAGATTCAGGCACGAGCGGGGCTATCCTACCATTGACGAAGGACTGATGACCATTGACCTGGTTCACTTTTGGCGCTTCGGACGGCGGCGAGAACAATCCAACGGATTGCGGAGCATGATCGTTTCCGTCCGCTTGGACCCGGTCGAGATCATGTCGATTCGGCATTGCGCCAGCTCTTCGATCCGGTCCAGATAGCGTTTTGCCTCCACCGGCAACTGCTTGTACGTGGTGGCCCCCGTTGTCGAGGCAGTCCACCCCTTCATCCGCTGATAGACCGGTTCGCAATTGGTCAAGACATCCAGATCCGACGGCATATCTTTATAGAGCGTGCCTCCGTGCCTATAGCCGATGCAGAGCTTCAGTTCCTTGCAGCCGTCGAGCACATCAAGCTTGGTTACGGCCAGAGAACTCAACCCGTTGACCTGCGCCGCTTGACGAACCAGAACGGCGTCGAACCAGCCGCATCGTCTGGCCCGTCCGGTGGTCGAACCGAACTCCTTTCCACGCTCTTGGAGTCCCTGGCCGACTTCATCGGTCAGCTCAGTCGGAAACGGCCCGCTGCCCACCCTGGTGGTGTACGCCTTCGCGATCCCCATGACGGCATCGATCATCGTGGGCCCCACGCCGGTTCCCGTGCAGGCGCCTCCTGCCGAGGAACTGGACGAGGTCACGTAGGGATAGGTTCCGAAATCCACATCCAAATGCGTGCCTTGCGCCCCTTCGAACAAGACCGTCTTGTTCTTTTCAATCGCGCGATTCAGCAACGTAGCTGTATCGACGATATGGCTCTTGAGCCGGTCGGCATAGCCCATGTATTGGTCGAATACCTTGTCGACTTGAAAGGTCTCGACCTTATAGAGCCGCTCCAGAAACCAATTCATTTCGACCAGATTTTCTTCCAGTTTCTTCTTGAACAACGGCGGATTCAGCAGATCGCCCGCACGGATGCCGACACGCGCCATCTTGTCGGCATAGGACGGCCCGATGCCCCGCCCGGTGGTGCCGATCTTCCGCAACCCCTTCGACTGCTCCGACGCCCGGTCGAGCGCTTTGTGATACGGCATGATGAGATGCGCGCACCGGCTGACGGAGAAGTTCTTGCCGATCACGATGCCCTTGGCCTGGAGCTGATCCATTTCTTCGATCAGCGCCCCCGGATCCACCACGACGCCGTTTCCGATCACGCAGGCGGTTCGCCGGTACAAAATGCCGGACGGGATGAGATGAAAAATGTAGGTTCCGTTCTCATTGATGACCGTGTGCCCCGCGTTGGAACCGCCCTGATAACGTACGACGATGTCGGCATCCCTGGCCAAGATATCGACGATCTTGCCCTTGCCTTCATCGCCCCATTGGGCACCGATTATGACGAGATTACCCATGATCTATGACTGTCCTGTTCCTTGCCGACACGAAAAAATAGCTCTGACCGGACTGGGAGATCAGAGCTAAGGGTGCTCATGGTAGGGTTCCGCCTTTCCCTTTGTCAAGCCGTTCCCACGACTTGAGACCTTGATTCGGGTCGGGGGTCACTACCCAATCTGCGCTTCGACCTACCCTGCGTGCCAGCGGCGTGATCTGCTTTGTGGGAGCGGGTTTCCAGCTACCAGACGGCCATTGGTTTTCTTGACTGGTCCGGACCTGCGTGTTAGCATGCCGGAACTTCTCACGAAGTGTCCGTATCCTGACAGTTTTACGTGGGGCTGTAGCGCAGTTGGGAGCGCGCGTGAATGGCATTCACGAGGTCGCCGGTTCAATCCCGGCCAGCTCCACCAAACCGCACTTCGTGTGACCCGGCGGCTATTTTGAGCTTCATCGTAATTGTGCCCCCGGATAATCACCACACGTGCTGCACAGTTTTCTGATACTGCACTTGCGCGCGCGACCATTGGATAAACACCTCACATGATTCGTAGCCTGAGAAAGCCACGTACGCTTATATCACCGGAGTTGTTCATCAACTTCGAGCTGCCACGCCTCCCGACCTGCTAACTTCTGCTGCATCGTCTCTGATCAATAGCTCCATTGATTCATTTTTACACAGAAGGTTTGTCTCATGCTCCAAATTGAATCCGTCAGCAAGCAATACTCGACGAAGGTGCTGCTCACCGACGCGTCCGCGCATCTCCGTCCGAATTCACGGGTCGGCCTTGTCGGACCCAACGGTGCAGGAAAAACCACGCTCTTCCGCATGGTCTTGGGCGAGGAATCACCGGACGAGGGTTCGATTCGCAAACGGCCCCGTCTCCGGATCGGCTATCTCCCGCAAGAGCTTGAAACGATTACCGGTAAGACCGTGCTGGATGCGGCGCATCGCGATGAGTTTCCTGAACACGAAGCCAAGCGCATCCTCATGGGGCTGGGATTTTCCGAAGTCGATTTCGCCCGTCCGATCGACAATCTGTCCGGCGGCTATCGAATGCGTGTCGCGCTGGCTCATCTGCTGCTGTCGAATCCAGACGTACTCATGCTGGACGAGCCGACCAACCATTTGGATAAACCGACTCAGCGCTGGTTTGAGCAGTTTCTCATCGATTCGGATATGACGCTGCTGATCATCAGCCACGACACGGCGTTTCTCGATCGTGTCGTTACGCATATCTGGGAACTGCGGCATCACAAAATCGAAGAGTACCGGGGCAACCATTCCTCGTTCCAAGATCTCCGGGCCGAACGGGACGCCCAGCTGCACGCCTCAGCAACCCGCCAATCCAAAGAAATCGCGCGGGTCCAGAAGTTCGTCGATCGCTTCCGGTATCAAGCCAACAAGGCCAGCCAAGTCCAGTCGCGCATCAAGCAACTCGAAAAGGTCAAACGCATTGACGTTCAGCGCGACCCCAAACGGGTCAAGTTTCGATTTCCGCTCCCATCGACGAGCGGTCGCCATGTTCTCGACCTCGCTGGAATCAGCAAGCGCTACGGAGAGAAAGTGATCTATGAAACGCTCGACTTCTCCGTGGAGCGAGGCCAACGCGTTGCGCTGGTCGGAGAAAATGGCGCGGGAAAAAGTACGCTCTTGAAGATGCTCGCGGGCGTGCTCCCTCCCGATTCGGGTACGCGAACCGTGGGCCACGGAGCGACCGTGCACTACTTCGCCCAACATCAGGCGGAAACGCTGAACCCCGAGCACACGATTCTCGAATCGCTGGAAGAAGCTGCCAATCATGCGGAGATGAATTTTTTGCGCGGCATCGCCGGCGCCTTCTTGTTCACCGGCCTCGATCAGAAAAAACCCGTCAAGGCCCTGAGCGGCGGGGAACGGAACCGGGTCGCGCTGGCCCGCATGCTGGTTGAACCCGCCAACACGCTGCTTCTGGACGAGCCGACGAACCACTTGGACCCCGCATCGGTGGATGTCCTCACCGATGCCCTGGCTGAATTCCCCGGCACGATCGTCTTTATCTCCCATGACCCGACCTTCCTGTCCAGAATCGCCACGCGCGTTGTGGAGATCGAGGACGGACGCGCCCGCAACTTTATCGGAGACTACGAATATTATCTGTGGAAGAAAGCGCAGGAGTTCGAATCGATCAAGGAAACCAAAGAAGAGCTCAATGGAAAGCCAGAACCCAAGTCCTCTGCGCCCACTCGCGCCATGGCTCAGCAGGTACAAACCCCGCCCAAGGAATCCGGCGGTAACCGGCGCGACTTGACGAAAACGCATGCCCGTCTGGAAAAGCAAGTGTCTCGG
>JAOUEB010000208.1 GCA_029858925.1 Nitrospira sp. | reverse complement strand
GCAGATGGCCCAGGGCCACAACCGGCTGGCCTTTGCGTTTGATGCGGAGATCTTTCAGGGTGTACTGAGACACTGCCGCGCAGGAATAGTGACCGGATGAGCTTGTTCCTGCTAAAGGCATAGACCGATCCTGCGAGACGAAGGACGGTAAGACCTAGCACAACGTGAAAAAACTCGTCAAGGCAGACTAATCACCAAGGAGTTCCAATGCCCGACGTTACGATCTATCACAAACCCACCTGTTCCACCTGCCGCGAGGCAGTGCGGCTGTTGAAAGACAGCGGCACATCGTTCACAGCGATCAACTACTATGAGCAGCCCTTCACCAAAGGCCAGCTGAAAAACCTCCTGAAAAAGGCCGGACTATCACCGAAGGACGTGCTGCGAACAAAGGAAGACCTCTACAAAGAACTGGGATTGGCGAAGAGCTCTCTATCGGACGAGGAGCTGCTCGACCTCATGGTGAAACACCCGGATTTGATTCAACGGCCGATCGTGGAAAAAGGCGAGAAGGCAATGCTGGCCAGGCCAGCGGAGTCGATCAAGAGACTGTTGTGAGGCGGTTACTGCTGGAAATCGCTAAACGAGACGACACGGTTGGTTGCGGCCTGACCTATTTTCGGAATGTCGGCTGATACTGTCCCTCGCTTCACGCGATTGCCCCCCTCGCCTTTGACTTCATAGAGAGCCCGGTACGCAGCTTTGACCGTCAATGCAAACGGCGCTTTGGCATCCCCCGTTTTGGCATCGCCTGTTTTGAGATCCCCCGCCTCTGCGAAGCCGATGCTCACGGTGACCGCGAGCGCCTGATCCTTCGATTTTGCGCCCACGCCTTCCCGGACCTTATCGCGTCCGAGCAAATACAGCGTGGTCTCTTCCACCGCCTTGCGAATCGCCCCAAGATCGGCCAGCGATTCCGTTGCCGTTTTCTTCGGGAACAAGACGGTCAGCTCCTCCCCTGCCAACCGGTACACCTTGCCTGCGCCTGCCGCCGCCACGATTTTCGGCGCCACCAGACACAGTACTTGCTCACTCACCGGCTTGCCGTGCTGATTGCCGTATTGTTTCAATTGATCGATCCCCACGACGGCCAGCACGTATTTTTTCCCAAGGCCGGCCACCGCTTCGTCATAGGCCAATTTACCCGGAAGCCCGGTCAAGTCATCGCGATAGGTTTGTTGGTGAGAGGCTTGCAGGAGTGTGACAAAGAGAATGAGGCCGGCCGCCGCGAAAAAGCTGGACGACAACCAGCCGTGGTGGAATCCCTGCAAGGCAACGAACGAAGCAATCAGGGCCCAGAAGGTGCCGTTGTCGAGCGGATTCTTCTGAAGGACGAATCGCGTGCCGATCAAGAGCACCGCGCCGGCATAGGCCAAGAGCGCCAATTGAGGAATCATCGTCCATGCGCCTTCCAGGATCGGAACCAGAGGCTGTTGGAACGATTGCGCAATCGCGGCCTGTTCAGGCAGTGAGACCCACCACACCAGAAACGGTTGGATCAGGACCGGCGCCAGACGCAGGATGCCAGGCCAACTTGCCAGGGCTTCTTCCTTCATGATGGAAGAGGCCATGAGATTCAGCGGCACCAGGAGCGCAACCGCAGAAAATATGACGTAGCCGGCCCATTCAGTGGCTGGATCTGTCGGCATAAGCCGGATAAGCGCGAGATCGGCCAATGCCAATACAATGAGCGAAAGGATCAAGCGGCTGCTGGAGAGATACCATCCAAAAAATAACCCGAATGCCAGCACGATGAAGGGAAAGGCATGGACCGGTCCCTGCACCCATTGAGGCAAGCCGTGGGGACGGAGAAAGCCAAGTGCGGCAAAAAAAATGATCCCTCCGGGGATCAAGAAATCGAATACTGCCTTTCTAATTGATGTCATAAAGAACTAGTTCGCCGGCTCATTCCAGATCAGCACAAGCGAGAACCGTACCATCCGTTCACAGGCAAGGCCCAGAAGCCATGGCAACCGCACGACTATATTTCAATGGGTTATGGAAACAGCCACAAGAGAGAGAGAACAAGAAAGAAGAAGCTGTCTTATCCTGTTCCGTTTTGGACAAGAACCAGGGGAACGCAGGTTCACGTAGTCGGGCTCGATAGTGGCGACCAAGTGATCGTTCCGGTCTTGGGAGCAATCATGACGGCTCGTGTTCCCTCCAGCACGTCGAGGAGCAGATCCCCCAACAACAGACGCCGCCATCCTTTCAAAATTGGAAGATCGAGCGATGCGCGATTGGTCTTCGCATCGACGAGGGCTTGCAGGTCCGCCGTCGTCGCCAACAATGCCGGCGAAATCTCCGCTTCTGTAGCGCGAGCCTTCAGCACCGCCTGCAGCAGTTCTACCAGACCCGCAGATTCCGGTTCAGGCTTCCGTTCTTTCGGAACCTCAGGCCAGGACGATGGAGGGAGCGCGAGCGCGGCGCGGATGGTGTCCAACAGCGCTTCGCCGTTGCGATCGGCCTCCGATCCGTGCAGGCCCCGCACTGCGCGCAACTCTTGGATGTGGCGCGGAGGATGACGCGCCAACTGGAGCAACACTTCATCCCGCATCACCCGGCCTCGCGGAACATTGCGGCGCTTCGCCTCACCTTCCCGCCAAGCCGCCAGTTCCCGCAAAACGGCGGCCGATTTCGGCTTGAGCTGGTCCCACCCCCGCACACGCTGGTAGCGTTCCTGCGGCTCCCGGCGCGTATCCCCCACAGCCTCTTCCAACCTGGAAAACTCCTCATTGGCCCAATCGAGCCGGCCGAACTTGGACAGGCGCGCATGCAGGTGATCATGAATGGCGAGCAGAAAAGTCACGTCTTCAAGCGCGTAGGCCAATTGCTCTTGCGACAGCGGGCGGGCGCTCCAGTTGGTGAAGGTATGGGCCTTATCCAACCTCATGCCATGGACTCGAAGAACCAGGCCGGCATACGCGACCTGCTGGCCGTATCCGACCATGGCGGCGGCAATCTGCGTGTCGAAAAACGGTTTGGGAATTTGGCCGGCATGGACGGCACAGAGATCCAGATCCTGCCTGCCGGCATGCACGATTTTTTGAATCGCCGGGTTGCACAGCACTTCCCAAAAGGCATCCAGCGATCCAGCAGCCTGCACCGCGGGAAAATCGATGACCGCCGCCGCAGTATCCGTAGCAACCTGGATGAGTTCGAGCTTGGGAACGAAGCTGTCTTCGCCGACAAACTCGGTGTCAATTGCCACGCGCTCGCTGTCTTTCAGCCGCTCGCAGAATTCACCGAGGACTGTGGGATTCGTAATGTAATGCAAGGGTGTCGTCATAACGTCATAGAGTTATTCTGCAGGACTGTAGGGCCTGTCTGGTGGACGCATAGGTTCGGTATTGCTCAGACTTAGATATTCTTTGAGAAACTGATAGGCATCCAGCATGCTCCGGAGTTCCGGCTCAGAACTGCGATCGCCGTTGTTGGCGTCGGGATGCAACTGTTTGGCCTTGATCCGAAAGGCGGCGGTCACATCGGAAAGGGAACTGCCGAACTCCACGCCCATGATCGCATAGGCGTCCATCGCATTGTTGACGCCGCTCGGATTTTCCGAAAGGGCGCCGCCTCCGCCGCTGGCGGCCTTCAACATATCGGCAAGACTAACTTTCTTGCGACGCCGCCTGGGCCGTTCACGAATCTCGCTATCGAACTCGTCCCAACGATCTTCGACAAACTCCAGCCTGGATTCGAGGCGCATGGCGCCAGACAGATCGCGAATCGATTCCAGGTCCTCTTCAATCTCGATCAGCGATCGGATGATCTCTTCAAGCCCCTGTTCGACGCGGAAGAAACTGTCCACCCGTTCTTCCATCATCACGTCAATGGCAACGTCCAAGCTGTCTTCCGTCTTGGAGCGCAACGAGCCGATGCGTTTCTGCATCCCCTGGCGGAACTTGATGTACTTGCTTGTTGAGAAAGGCATAGCCCGTCCGCTTACTAAAGAGGAGGGCATTGTAGCACAGTAGGATTTAGAGTCAGAAGGGCCTTCCGGAAGAATAGTGCTGAGTACTGAGTTTTCAGAGCCAACTCACAAGCTCGTTATTCGCCTGCCCGCCGGAGGATCGGCACAGGCGAGTCATTCCCTCCGAACAACTCG
>JAOUEB010000207.1 GCA_029858925.1 Nitrospira sp. | reverse complement strand
GGGGCCGACGCCCACTAAGATCGCCACCAGTACCAGCGCATGGAACATGCCGGAAATGGGGGTGCGCCCACCGGTGCGTACGTTGGCCACCGATCGCATGGTGGCCCCGGCTCCCGGTAGCCCCCCGAAGAGACCGGCAACCATATTGCCGAGCCCTTGCCCAATCAGCTCGCGGTTCGAGTCATGCTGAGACCGAGTCATATTGTCGCAGACCAGCGAGGTCAACAAACTGTCGATACTGCCGAGCAGAGCCAGGACCATTGCTTCCTCGATCGCCAAGGTCATGGCGTCAAGATGCAGGGTCGGTACGATTGGAATGGGAAACCCTTGGGGAATCGTTCCAATGACCGGCGCATTGGGGAAGAA
Source organism: Nitrospira sp. (assembly GCA_029858925.1). Lineage (GTDB taxonomy): Bacteria > Nitrospirota > Nitrospiria > Nitrospirales > Nitrospiraceae > Nitrospira_D. The sequence continues at coordinate 3,753 of JAOUEB010000207.1, read as the reverse complement.
CCATGCTGCAAGGGGAGTGGCCACCAGCAAGGCGACCAGTGGAGGAGGAACCAGCTTGCCGACGCGCTCCGGTGTCAGATACACGATACACATGGTGAGCACACCGAGGATGACCGCGTCGTAGACTGGATCGATCAAGAAGCCGGGAAGCGCCGTCAGCGTCGCCACAACCCCTTCTCGTCTTGCGAGGTGCCCGACCAATGGCCCGAGTTGCAGAATAATGATGATGCAGCCGATCCCGCTCATGAATCCTGAGATGACCGGGTAGGGCACCAGGGTGATAAAGCGCCCGAGGCCGCTGACACCTAGGAGAATCTGAAGTCCTCCACCGAGAATGACTGCCGTGAACGCGAGGGCCGGATCATGTTCGAACTGGACAATGATCCCAGCCATGACCACCGTCATGGGTCCTGTGGGGCCGGATACCTGAGCCGGTGTCCCACCGAACAACGCAGCGGTGAACCCCACAAAAATTGCGCCGTACAGCCCGGCAATAGGTCCGAGTCCTGACGCGACCCCGAAAGCGAGCGCCAGGGGCAGGGCCACTACTGCGGCGACCAGCCCGCCATAGATATCCCCTCGGAGGTTCTTGAAATGGAAACCATGTACCAGCGGCATATCTAGCTCACATGATTCATGAACGAAAATGCGTTCCAAGCAACTTCTGTGTCGTCCGAAGAGGCGCGCTCCACTTTAGCGCGGCGACGGGCCTTAACGAAAGCGGGCCAGATGTGTCATGACGGGTGTTTCTGAGAGGAGATTGCATAAGCGGCCGACAGAAACTATAAATACTGTGTGACGGTCGGAGGCCGGTCACTCTGACTCCGAGAAACTCGAATGTACGGCTCGTATCGTCATAGCATTCTCTCTCGGCCGCGCAGCCTGACGGTGTGTTCCTATCGCCACGGCTGCGACCCGCCGCAGGCGCGGCCTCTCTTACGCATCGACCGACCGTCGTTCGATTAACGGAATATGGGCCTGTTAGATCGGCGTACCTCGAGTATGTGCGCAGGCCCTGTTACATTCGTATATTGTCTACTAAGGGCGTCAGGTCCCGCAGCGCTACGGCCTGGCTCTTTGGCTGTTTGAAGGAGCATTGATCATGCTAAAACAGACGTGCGTGATTGCCGTTCTCTGTCTTTGTGTGTTCTCCGGCTGTGCTCTTTCTTCTGAATCGGACGCTCAGCCGCGTGTGCTGGACGTGCATATTCATGACCGAAACCACATCGTCCCGGACCATCTGTATGCCGCTGTGGGTGAAGAAATTCGGTGGCATAACCTGCTCTCAGTTCCGGTGCATCTCGGATTTCTGGGTGTGAAGCCGATCAAGGAAGTGGGATGCGGGAAGGGCTTCACCACCTGGTACGGGGGGATTAAGGATATGGTGATGATCCCCGCGGGAGAGTATGTCAGTGTGTGTTTTACGCGGACTGGAACGGTTCGGTATAACATATGGACGGATCTGGGAGATCCTCTCCATTCCATAAGCCCAACGGCAGTCATTCACCTCGAAGCAGCGGCATGACGCAGGATGGTTGAAGAATTCGTCGACTGAATGTGGAAGGAGCCGTGATGAAAAGCAATATCCAGAGAGTTCTGAGGGTCGCTTGTGCCTGTGTGTTGAGCTTGGCAGCGGCGCCGGCCGCCCAGGCCTACGAAGAGGTGTCGGTTGTGGACGGTGGCGCGCTCGCCGGGACGGTGGTCCTTGACGGCAGTGTGCCGGGGCCGAAGGGGTACAATCTGACCACCTTGCCGGACGCAGTCTACTGCGGGCGGATTTCCGACGGGAAGGGGTGGAGATTGCTACAGCCCTTCAACGTCGGACCGAAAGGCGAGTTCCGGCGCGTCGTCGTCTTTCTTGAGGGGATCGACCAGGGGAAGCCGTTCGGAGACTACAAGCCGCCCAGGATCGAAGCCGTCGATTGCCTGTTTATGCCGTTTATGAACGTCGTCCGCGATCTCCACGACGTGGTGGTCGTGAATATGGACCCGGCCATGCACGATATCCAGGCCTATGAAACGTCGCACCTGGGGCCGCGGGTTCTGTTCAATGTCCCGCTGCCGATCAGTAAGCGTTATCCCAACGAAGCGGGGATGAGCGCCCGTGTGACCAAGCACTACGAAGGGGCGCTGATAACCCAGACGGTCAAAATGACGAAGGGCCGCCGGGTCTTTACGATGCAATGCGGTTTTCACGCCTACATGGAAAGCTGGGGGTTGGTGGCCGACCATCCCTACTATGCGATCACGGACGACGAGGGGCGATTCCGTCTGGCGGATATTCCGCCTGGCACCTACAAAGTCAAAGTCTGGCATCCCTATATCAGAGACGATATCGAGCAGACGGTGACGATCGAACCGAACAAAGAGGCCGGTCTTGCGTTGAACGTCGAGGCGCCGACGGGGCGGCTGTATGCCAACCAGATGGTCGAGAATGCCTATGTCCGATACACCATCACGGAGGATGTGCAGAGCCAGATTGTTCCGACGCTCGAAAAGCAGAGTTTCGACAGCGCACAATGATGATGCGTACTTCTCGCGCCCTCGTGTGGCGCCTTTGAAGACAGTCCGGCAGCGACACAGTCCGCTGCCGGACTGACGGGTCGCAGTTTGCGCGGGCTATCGATGCTTCAAGTATCGGAAGAATTCAGAGTCCGGGCCAACCACGATGGTCGATTTATCGGCGAAGGCCTTCTTGTAGGCTTCCATTGAGCGGGTCAATTCGAAGAACGATGGGTCCCGCCGATAGGCGTCCGCATAAATCCGAAACGCCTTGGCATCGCCGCCCCCGCGCAGCTCTTCTGATTCCTTGTAGGCCTGGGCCAGGATGATTTCGCTGTCCTTCTCGGCTTCCGATCTGATTTTCTGGGCTTCCTCGGCGCCCTCCGCGCGGTACTGTTTGGCCTGTCGTTCCCGCTCCGCCTGCATGCGAGCGAAGACCGCCTTCTCGTTTTGCTCGGGCAAGTCGGCGCGCTTGATACGCACATCCTGGATTTCAATCCCATAGACCGAGGCTTTGTCGTTGGCTCGCTGGGTGACGACGCGCATGATCTGGGCTCTGGTGCTCGAGACGATCTCCAACAGGTCATGGCGGCCGAGTTCGACGCGCAACTCGGAGTAAATGATGTCGTGCAGCCGCTGGAGGGCGCCCCGTTGACTCTGGAATGCCTGATAGACCTTCAACGGATCGGTGATTCGCCACTTGGCGAAGTTGTCGAGGAGCAGCGTCTTCTTGTCCTGTGTGATGACATCCTGCGCGTTGGAATCGTAATCCAAGAGCCGTTTATCGAAATAGGTCACGTCCTGGACGAACGGCACCTTCGCATACAACCCAGGTTCAGTGGCGTTCTTGACCGGTTTTCCCAGTTGGACGACAAGGGCGGTTTGGGTCACGTCTACGACGAATAGCGGGGAGGCGCCCAGGACGAACAATCCGACGATCACCGCGATAAGGACAACCACGAGCCCTTGTTTAGTCACGGGTGGCGCCCCTCGATCTTCCTGTGAGAGGCGGCTCTTGCTGGAGCTCTTCGACCTCCGGTTCAGGGGCGTGCTTGACAGCCGCTTTGGGCGCAGGCCTTGAGAGGCGGTCCAGCGGCAGATAGGGAAGCACGCGCTCGGCACCCTTCCCGTCCAAGATGACCTTTTCGACGTTCGGAAGGATTTCTTCCATGGTTTCGATGTAAATGCGCTTACTGATGATGTCTTTGGCCTGGCTATATTCCTTCAGTGTGGCTAGGAACCGATTCCCCT
>JAOUEB010000206.1 GCA_029858925.1 Nitrospira sp. | reverse complement strand
GCCCAGTTCCTTGGCCAATGTGGCAGGCAGCCCTTTGGCGCCCAGCATGCCGGCCGCATCGTTTAGCCCGAGGGCTTGGCCGATGGACGATATGAACAGGGCCATGGCGCCGGCGTTTGAATCGATCGCGGCGAGCTGAGCCGCTTGTTCGTCGACGACTTCGGAGAGCCGGGCAGGAGACGCGTGCGGGGCGGGAGCTGCAGCCGATGGCGCGACGGCGCAGAGCATTGCCGACATCAAGAGGATGATCCAGACGCCATACCGCGCGATAAGATCACGAGTCCGCATCGCCCTTTCAGTGAGCCGAGCGCAAGATGGAAGGAAAGTACGTCTCATCTTTGTGCGCGAGATACGAGATACGATTCGCGAGATAGGTGTATTGCGTGATGACGCTACAAAAGCCACACGGATCATGGGCTCGCTATGTTCCCTGGAAACAGGCTTTGAGAAAGGCCGCGGTTCGTTCCCAAGCCAATGCCGTGGCCTCGGGCCGATAGGCATCTGGTTTCATCTCGTTGCAGAAGGCATGGGGCACGTCGGGATAAGTATGGATCTCCATCCGCTTCCCGTACTCTGTGACGGCGGCGCGCAGCTCGTGGACATTATCCTCGGTTGCCCAGGTGTCTTTGCCGGCTTGGTGATACAGCAGGGGTGACGTGATGTCGTTCATCAGTTCCCTGGGCCGGACCATTTTGCCGTAGTAGGAGACGACCGCGCGCAATCGCTTGCGCTGGCAGGCAAAGCGCAGCGCGTATGAACCGCCCATGCCGTAGCCGACCACGCCGTGGATATTCCGCTTCGCCATGTCGCGCATATTGAGATATTCGCAGCAGGAATTGATGTCCGTCAGCACCTGCGCTTCGTTCTGTTTGTCTTGTAACGCCGAGGCGACCTCGTCGTTGGCGGTGACCATGCCACCCAGCCGACCGTACAGATTGGGAATGATGACCAGGTAGCCCTCGCAGGCCAGCCGCGCGCCGAGATCTTTCATTTGGCCCGTCAATCCCCACCGATCATGGAGGAGCAGCAGGCCCGGATAGACGCCTTTTGCCTGCGGCCAAAACAGCAGACTGTCGATCTGGTGTTCTTTCGGCATCCGTGTTTTGAAATAGGGATCGACCATTTGGTCGGTATGTGTGGGAATGGGAACTCCGCTCGGAAATCGCGCGGTTCCTGTCCCGATCTGTTCCAATGTAAACGGCGCCGACTGTGTCTGTGTCATAGGAAGGAATATAGGGAGGCATTTGCAGGAATGTCAACGGACTCCTTGGCCGCGCAGCTCGTGGCGCGTCGTGCGTATCTCGCATTCAAGGACCCATTTGTGACATTCTTGTTTGCGCTTCACGAGATATGAGCGATGAGAAACGGCTCGGTGTATCGGCCAGCTCCCGGCTCGCGGAGATGGACGGTTGCAGTAGAAGTGCTCATGAATCATGTGAGTTAAGATGAGTGAAAGACCTCTTGGTCTAGGATTGATCGGTGTCGGGCGTCACGGGCTCCGCTATGCCCGGCACATCCTGCAGGATCTTCCGTCCGCCTCTCTCAGGGCCGTTTGTCGGCAGCATCCTCACCGAGGCCTCGATCTTCCGGGCGCCGAATCAGTCATGGTGTATGGGCAGGCCCAAGCGTTGATCGATGATCCATCCGTCGAAGCGGTCATTGTTGTCACGCCTCCGATCTTCACCCGTGAAACCTGCCGGCTGGCGGTCCAAGCTTGTAAACCCTTGTTGATTGAGAAACCATTGGCCGTCTCGGCTGCCGATGCAGGGGCTATGGTGGTGGAAGCCCAACGAGCCGGTGTGCCCTTGATGACGGCACAGACGCTACGGTTTGACTTCACGATCCAGGAGATGCGGAAACATAGACATCGTATTGGGCGCTCAGAGCGGCTGATTCTGACCAGCTATATCGAACAGAAAGCGATCGCTCCCGGACATGCCGATGGGTACGGCAAGCGGGGAGCCTTGCTGGAAATCGGTGTCCACATGCTGGATCTTGTTCGGTTCCTGACCGGCGAGGAGGTGCGGGACGTCCGCTGTACAATGGACCGGCTTCCGCCGATCGCGCCGGAAGCCGTCGTGTCCGCTCAGCTGACGACTCACGGGGGGACGACCTGTCTGCTCGATATCGCGCGGGTGCCGGAAGGACGTGTCGGATTGGCAGAATGGATCGGGTCGAAAGGGCGGTTGCAAGCCGACTGGATCGGCCGCCGGCTTCGTTGGACCGGAGGCGTCGAGAGCCAGGAATGGGAGCTTCCTCCATCCCAAACGGTTCTGGCCACTCTCACGGCTTTCCTGCAAGCGGTGGAGCATCGCACGCCCATGCCGATCACGGGTGAGGACGGCCTCCGCGCCGTTGAGATCGCGGAAGCCTGCTACCGATCCGCAGAAACAGGCGGAGCTCCCATCCTCGTTGATCATCATTCGTGAAGCGCAGTCGGTCGAAAGAGCTTATGGCACAAGCAGTGCTGAGTCTTAAGTTCTTAGTTGTGAGTTATCAACTCAACACGTAAAACTCATAACTCAAAACTTTCCGGTCGGTCCCGTGCCATACGCCATCAGCGATATGCTCTTCTCTTTCACGCGATACGCTTCACGCGATACGCGAGATGCTACTCCGCCACAATGTGTGTGTCGGTTTCTTCGACTCCATCGATCGCGTGGATCTTGCTGATCACCACGTCAGAGAGCGCGCGCTCGTCTTGCACGCTGATAAACACAAAAATGTCGGGCCGTCCGAAACAGGGATGGGCCTGCTCGACGCCGGTAATGCGCTTGAGAGCCGCAACTACGTCTTTGGTTTTTCCCGCTTTAACCTTGATGAGAATGTACGCTCTCGTTGCCATGTGTCCCTCCTGGAACTTCGATGGTTAATGGTGGATGGTCTGATAATGAATGGTTGACGGTGAATGGTCAATGCTGACTGGCTCCCGGCATGGCCTTCCGATGAGCGGCGAAGACCTCGTGAAAATCGTGCCCCTGTGAGGCCAGCGCCTGCTTGCCGTCTCTCACCAGTTGCATGAATTGACGGAAGTCTTCCACCGACAGGTTGAATGCTTTGAATCCTGGCGCCAACGGCTGGAGTTCCTCCGTGGGTGTCTGTGCAGCCGCCTCGGCGAGTGCCTCCAGCATGTCCGACGTCCATCCGTTCGACTGGAATTGCGCCAAGACATCTGCGGCCTGCTTTCCCTGCGTGTTCGCTATAGCGCGCCGCATGAAATCGCGCAGGCCTGGGTCTGTGCTTTTGGCAAACAGGGATTGGAGCTGTATTACGGACTTGATGATGCGATCCGCCTCTTTGGTGCCTTCCGGCGGGAGCACACGAGCCTGCTCAAGAGTGGCGAGCACGGTCATTGCCGAGCCGACATGGGGGGAGGAGGCGTTGCTCTGCCGTTGCGCGGGAATGGGAGAACCAATAGGTGCAGCCACCGCAGGAAGAGGACGAACTCCTTGCAGAGAGGGGAAGAGGGACAGGCCGATGCCCACAACGATGACCGGGCAAAACCGTCGCCTCGATCGCTGCAGGATCGAAACAACCCGTTTCTCTGGGCCTGAATACCAGCGTCGCATGGCGCGGATTATACAGTGTTCGATGGGGGGGGACTAGCCCGCATTATTCATGGCGGTTCGTCGCGAAATCGCCAAGCCGCGTTGCGAGAGCGGCGCGCGGAGCCCGGAGGTCCTGAGGCATACTCGTGCAGTACGTCGAGGGACCAAGGGGCGAGCCCGCCGGCCGCAGGCTTGTCGGAGCAGCGGATCGGCGATTGCAGCAGAAGCGCTCATGAATAATGCGGGCTATGGCCGGAGATCGGGATCATTATGCTCCCATCGCTGTTATCAGAATAGTGTGCGCTCCGTAATCGAAGCCGTGTAACGGGATGGGGTTAATAGGCACGCCAAATGGAATCGCTGGGATCGTGTCGGGGACCATCGGCGTTTCGGCAACGGAACTCTCCGTGGTAGAGGTACACTTGGTCAGTCTGGTTCATTGGGTCTGTCTGGTGCGGGAGCGCCTGCCCTGAGCGCAGTCGAAGGGTCATTCGTCAATGGTCATCCGCTCTGAACCACTCAGTCCTCAGCCCTCAGTCCTTTCGACGGAGCAACTCGACCTGCTGAGCCGCGTGA
>JAOUEB010000205.1 GCA_029858925.1 Nitrospira sp. | reverse complement strand
TCCCTTATAGGGCAGCGGTGAGGATTTGATCTGCTGAAACGAAACCTTGCGCTCGATTTTCTCCTGGAGGTCGGGAGGCACGACCGGCACTCCCGCGCATCCGGCAAGCCCAAGGCCGGCAATGACGGCCGCAACCGCTGGTACGAAACTTGTTCTCTCACGGAAGGCCATGCGAGAACATTCAGCAAGACGAGTGCCCGGAACGAGAAAGCGGGCGTGAGCGAAACTTTGTGTGCCTTCAGAAGAAACTTGGAGGTGAGGCAGGGCATTCCTGAACTTCGGGGAGTGAATCTGGGGGGAGATTGCCACAGTGTGTGGCACAGACTGTGGCGCGAAGGGGCAGCCGCGCGCTTCGCCGAGCCGCTGAGTCGTGTGAGAATGGCTTACGATGATCCGTATGCCGAGTGACAGCTTTCGAGGAATGCTCCCGCCGCTGACGGACGAACAGCGTCGGCTTGAAGGAGAGTTGCGCGCCGACGTGCGACATCTCGGCGGCACGATCGGAGAGCGCAATCTCTCCCGCTATCAGCAGCTTGTTGCGGCGGCGGAATATATCCGCACAGCACTTGCGGGTCAAGGCTACGAGGTGCGTCGGCACAGCTACCAAGTGTCAGGCCGAACTTGTGAGAATCTGGACGCGGAGCTGCGGGGCACGGACAAGCCCGAGGAGATTGTCCTCATCGGCGCGCATTACGATTCGGTGCAAGGCAGTCCCGGCGCGAACGACAACGCAACCGGCGTCGCGGCGATGCTGGCGCTGGCTCGGGCCTTCGCCAAGAGGCAGACGTCGCGCACGGTGCGATTCGCCGCGTTTACCAACGAAGAGCCGCCGTTCTTTCAAAGCCGTCATATGGGAAGCCGCATCTATGCCCGGCGGAGTCGAGAGCAGGGCGAGCAGATCGTGCTGATGCTCAGTCTGGAGACGATCGGCTATTACTCTGATGAATCGGGGAGCCAGTCCTACCCGTTGCCGTTCCGCCTCTTTTTTCCTTCGACGGGGAACTTCATCGCCTTCGTCGGCAACATGGAAAATGCCTCCTGGGTCCGGCAACTCCTGACGGCCTTTCGTCGCCACACACAGTTTCCTTCCGAGGGGGGCGCCCTATGGGAATGGATTCCAGGGGTGGCCTGGTCCGACCACTGGTCGTTTTGGAAGGAAGGGTACCCAGCCGTCATGGTCACCGACACCGCGCCGAACCGCTATCCCCACTACCACACTTCGGCCGATACACCCGACAAGGTTGACTGCTCCCGGATGGCCCGCGTCGTCTCCGGCCTGCGACAGGTCATTGCAGATGTGGCGAATGCCGCGATGTGAGTGTTACAGCAACGGGGCACAGAGTCGACGACTTAATCGTGGATTCAGTTGAGAAAGAACCCGATCATGGCTGAGCTGCGCGAGGAACCGTCTCATCGATCTCTTTCGACATTGCGTGGGTGAAGGTCATCGCCAGCACGGCGCCGCCAAGGGCCGCCGCCATATCCTTTTGCGCATCCCACTCGTCCCCTTGGGTTCCAAGATAGGTGCCGCCGAGTTCAGGGCTCACGAGAACCGCCACGACGGATTCGATGACTTCAAACAGGCCGCTCTGGGCGAGAATCGTGCTGACGGACAGATAGTAAGCCCAGGCGCCACGCACGCCGGCCAGGCGCATGAGCAGCTCCCGAACCGGATAGACAAATAAGGCGCCGTAGGCGAAGTGGACGATTCGATCAAAGGGATTTCGGCTCAATGACAACACATCTTTGAGCCAAAAGCCGAAGGGCACCTCGGCATAGGTATAGTGCGCGCCCACAGCGTGGAGCGTCATGAAAAGCGTGATGAGTCCATAGGACAGACTTGAAAACTGAAACCGCCGGTAGGTCAGGAGCAACAGAGTCACCAAGGCGAGAGCCAGCAGATTCTCAAGGAACCAATCTCTCCGATTCACCGGCGCGATGGCCAACCAGGTCCAGAGCAGTCCGTACCAGAGGAGGAGTCCTGAGAACAGATAATGATTCTTGGATTCCAGCCGGCTGAGGTCTGAGAGTCCGATCTTCATCTCTTACGTGGATGAATCAATGACGACTGGCTGGGCCTGAGACGACGGGTACGCCCCTCGAACCGCGCGAACGGCTGCCAGAATTGTCACGCAGAGCAGGGCCCCGTAGAGCGCTACGGCGATGTCCTTCTGGGCATCCCAGACATCTCCTTGAGAACCCAAGTAGGTGATGCCCAGTTCAGGATGGACGGCGCCCGCCACCCATGATTCGATAATTTCCCACAGGCCGCTCAATCCCAACACGGTCATGACCGGCAGGTAATACAGCAACCAACCGCGTACTCCCGCACCGAGGCGAAACAGCTCTTCCATCGGATAGGCCAGCAAGAAGCCGAAGCTGAAGTGGACGATCCTGTCGAAATGATTACGGCCGAGATGGAAGGCCGCTTCCATCCAGAGGCCGAGCGGCACTTCGGCGTACGTATAATGAGCGCCGACGGCATGGAGCGTGAGAAAGAGGGTGATGAGCGCATAGGAGGCATGGGACAGCGGAAACAGGCGATGCGTGACGATCAACAGCAACACCAAGACGGTCGGCAGAATGCTCGAGAGCAACCAAAACTGAGGATCGGCCGGCGACTGCGCCGTCCAGATCGAGAGAGCCATGTACCACAGCAGCAACCCAATCAAGAGAAGCTTGTCACGAGACAGCATCGGTTCACCTTAGCAACCGGTTGAACAGAGCGGAAGAATCATTAAGATCAAGATGGGAATCGAGAGCTATGGATACTCTACCGAAAGGCCGGCTGTGTCTGCAACCAGGTCATAGAGAGCCCCGTCGGTCTCATGCGGGCGCCCTCCGCGCCGTATCGGCTAGTCGGATTTTCCTTTCCGCCAAAAGATCCACACCAGTGCTGCAGTGGCGATGATCGCGAGAATTGCTTCGAACGAGTGCTCAGACATCGGGTTGCACCATGAGGCATCAAGTCTGTCGTGCCCGCGGGAATACAGCGCGCGCAGACCTGTCCCCGATACGACGGGTCTCGGCGTCTCCCAGTTCGTGCCGGCTGTTGTGCTTCGAGGAAAGGATGAGGAGGCCACCCGGATGACATATCCGTGTGGCCTCCTCAGCACGATCGAAGGCGGCGAGGACGTTACCCGCCCTGGAGCCGGTGGAAGCAACGGATTCGGATGCGCGCCCCTCGACCACGGCAATCCTGGGTTGAGGCGGCTGACAGACGGTCAGACCGGACAGTCCGACGACAAGGGCACAAAGCGCGATCGCCGATCGGGGCGTCATGGCGAACCAATCCTCTCCTAGTCGATCTTCACCGAGATAGATTTCTTCTTCGCCTCCTCCGTCTTCGGCATTCGGATTTCCAGCACTCCGTCTTTGAAAGAGGCCTTGATCTCATCGCTCTTGACTTCGCTGGGCAACGCGACGGTCCGTAAGAACGACCCGTAGGACCGCTCTCGGCGATAGTAATCGTCCTCTTTCACCTCTTTGTCCTCTTTCTTCTCGCCTTTGATCGTCAAGTTCTCCCCTGAAAGGCTCACTTCGACATCTTCTTTCTTCATCCCGGGGAGTTCTGCCTTGACCACAACGGAGTCCTTTTCCTCGAAAACGTCGAGCGAGGGCATGCGAATCGAGAGCGGTCGGATCGGCAACCAGCGGTCTCGCCCGAAGAGGCTGGGGAAGGGACGCCGCCACATATCCTCCATGAAGTGGTCCAACCAGTGTTCGAACTCCTCACCCCGCGACAGGACCTCGCTCGGTTTCTTGGTAGCGACGGCTTTTTCCTCTGCGGCTGCTTTGCTCATGGCATTCCTCCTTCATTGCTTATGGCACATGGTTAGTCGATATTCACGCAGGCCTCGCATCGCCTCTCCTCACATCTCGTGTGCATCGGTCACCGTCCAACAACAGGCTCCTTTCATGGACGAACCTCTATATGGTTCACAACCTTGTCGACGCCGAAGACGTACCAGGCATCGAACTCAGCCATTTCCTTCTGCGGCGCAGAGGGCGCATCGCCTTCCAGCGTCACAACGGATCGCCGGGCGCCGACGCGGATACGCGCATCGTTCACAAAAGGGTCTTTTTTCAAGACAATATGCACCGCCTTCGCCATCTCCTCGTCGGAG
>JAOUEB010000204.1 GCA_029858925.1 Nitrospira sp. | reverse complement strand
CTGGAGTCAGCGGAGGCCAAGGGGGTAACCCTCACGCGCGTAATCCTAGAGGGATCGCCGTTCGCCGAGATCGCCAAGACCGCACGGACGGGAAAAGTGGATTTGGTTGTGATGGGAAGTTACGGCGGACGGTCCGGGAGCGTGGACAAGATCTTCTTTGGCAGCACGGCGGAAAAGGTTGTCCGTACAGCAGGTTGTCCTGTGTTGAGCGTGCCGCTGCCGGTGTCTGCTGCCCAGCGGAAGTCGACGGAAACGTAAGAAGACGGAAACGTAAGAAAGGGGGGAGACGATGTCTCTTCATGAACATCTTCGGTTATGGGTCGGATGCGTGATTATCGGTCTGACCGTTGGATTCCCCTTGGCCATGGGCTGGGAGGAGACGGGAGTTACCCATGCACAATCCGAACAGGTGGTCGAAGTGACGGTCAAGGATTACAAGTTTGTCACGAAGCAGGGGACCTTGCGTCTTGGAGTTCCAACGGTGATCAAGGTTCGGAATGAGGATGATGTGCGTCACGATTTCAGTTCGACCATGTTCGAGGGGCTTCACACTCGCATCGAAAGGGACGGGGTGATCGTCTACGGCCGCGGCTTGGGCGGTGTGTTTCTCGATCCGAAGCGCGATGCGGTTGTGCGGTTCGACATGACTCGACCAGGGCGGCATGAGTTCCGATGCTCGATCCATCCGAATATGGGCGGGGAATTGCTCTTGTTGAGTGCGGAGGCTGTGTAAGAGTGCTGAGGACTGAGTGCTGAGAGGAAGGCCATCTCCATGAACACATGTTTCTTTCGTGTGGTTGGACCATGAACATCGAACGCATTCTTCTGGCGACAGATTGTTCCCCGCGGGCGGAAGGCGCGGAGGCCTATGCCTGCAAGCTAGCCGAGTCGTGGGGGGCCACCCTGACGGTCATGAGCGTGTTGGAATTCGCTCCGGGTCTCGACCCGGAGTATCCCGTGTGTCGCTTATACCTGGCCGAGCTGATGAAGCAGGCCACGCGAGATTTGGCCCAGCTGAAAGCGCGTACCGCCGATCGGGGGATTGCGGTTCGTACGCGGATCGAGACGGGTATTCCGAGCGAAGCCGTGCTTGCCGCTGCGGCAGCCGAAGACACGGACTTGATCATCGTGGGCACCGCCGGAAAGACCGGCTTGGCGCATGTCTTATTGGGAAGCACGGCTGAGCGGATCATTCGGACGGCGCCCTGTCCCGTGCTTGCGGTTCGCGCGGAGCGGCCGGGGACCGAGCACGGCGGCGGCAGCACGAGTCATCCGGTTGGCCTGGATCGGATTGTGGTGCCGGTCGATTTCTCTGACTGCTCGCTCAATGCGCTGGAGTACGCGGCCGTCGTGGCTCAGCGGGCACAGGCGTCTGTCATGCTGCTGCATGTTATGGAGCCGGTCTCCTACGGATTGGATTTCACGCTTCCGCTTTCGGCGGCGCGTGAACACAAGCGGGACGTCGTCGCCGGACGGCTTGCCGGTCTCGTGGCGGCGCTGGACGCCGCGAACGTGAAGGCCGAGTCTCTCGTTCGAGGGGGACTTCCCCGCGATTCTATTCTCGATGCGGCCCGGACCTGGTCGGCCGACGTAATTGTCATGGGGACGCATGGACGGCGCGGCCTGTCGCATGCCTTCTACGGCAGCGTGGTGGAGTCGGTCCTCCGGAAGTCGCATTGTCCCGTTCTGACGGTTCGGAGCCCAAAATTTCCTCCGGACCATCGCCGTGTCGTCTCGGCGCAACCCGACGTGCCGATGAACCCTTAACCGAGGAGTCTGTCATGCGCGCTGTCGTGAAGAGGACCGGAGCGGCGAAAGGGCGGCCTTCGCCCGCCGCCACCGGACTTGTAACATCGATCGAATTGCCGGATGGGATGTGGGCGCGGATTGCGCAAAAAGCCTACGAGCTGTGGGAGCAACGGGGCTGTCAAGAAGGGAACGATCTCAGGGATTGGTATGACGCGGAAGAGATCGTCATGGAAGAAATCCATGAAGCTCGGGAGTGAACAGGCGGCAGGCATATGGGCTCCGCCGCCTCCGTCCCTTGAGGCTGTGCTCGCGCGGATCGAGTCGCTGTCGTTCAGGCCGGGTTTCGCCCTGCAGCGGGAGAGGGCGCTTGCGCGCGCACTCAGGCCCTATCTGGAAAGCGGCGCCGGTGGGATTGTCGCGCCGCTCCCACAAGAAACCGAACTGGCCGGTCTCTTCCTGCTCTGCGATTTCTATCCGGAAGACGGGCAATTGACCCTCATCGAACAACTGCGGGACGTTATTACCGAACACATTCCGAACGAAGAGCGGGTGTGGCTCGATCCGCTGAAACATTCATCCATGGATCTGCTTGAGCTGACTGCGCCGCCCAAGCCGGGCGAGGCGCTCACGCTGCGATCGGTCGGCGATGGGGCCATCTGTGTTCTGCCTACTGGTGATTTCGCCAAAGACCTTTCGGCCGGTCACGTATTGCTCACCCGTGTCATTCGCCCTCCGGGCGACGATGAATCAGGCAAAGCGGTATGGGGCGGTTGCGGGCTGGTCTTGTCGCCGGCCGATGCCAAATCCGTGCTTGCGATGACTGACGAATGGCGCCGTGAAATGGAGATAGGTTCCGGGTCCTTTACGCTGGGGGAGTGGAAGGAGTTCACCAAGCGATTCGGGTACATGCTGCTCTGGGCGTTTGCGCAGCTGCGTGTGGACGCCTTGATGGACGCTGTGGGCCATATTCGCTATCGCGGCTCCGATGGGCAGCCGTACCTCTACGCCGTGGCGTTGTACGACCACCATGAGCACCGGTTGTTCGTCGAGCAGTTGTCGGCGATGCAGGAATTGGAGCGTGCGAAGCCCACCGATGAAGCCGCCGGGGAGAGGGCAGTCCCCGGTTTTCCTGCGGCCTGCGTCTGGGTTCAACGAGCGGAGGAGAAAGGCGCTGCGGCGATCGTAGCGAGGTTGACGCTGACTTCTTCACAGCTCATCGTGGAATGCGACAGCCCGGAACAGCTCGACCGCATCAAGCATCGACTCGCGGCCTCATTGGGATTTTCGCTGCACTTTCGAGGCGAAACGCTGGCGCCGCCGGTGCGGCAATTGTCGGTGAACGATCTGATGTCCGATGAATCGCTGAGATTGGTCGTGACGCAGGAAGAAGACCGTGCCCTACTCAATCGATTCTTAGAGAAGGCCTATCTTGAATGGTCGGATCAGCCGCATCTCGCGCTCGGCGGGCAAACGCCGCGCCATGCCGCCGCTGCGTCGATGCGTAGCCATGTCGGCGCGTTGATCGATGAGATGGCCCGGCACGACCCTGGCCTCTCGCGAACGGGCCGAACCGCGTTCGATTACAACCGGCTTCGCGCGCATGTCGGGTTGGATGAGACGCCTGAGTGACGAGCACTTGATGCCGGCGCCGAGTTCGTCTGCCCACAGCGAAGGGAATCGACAGTCGGCATTCGTCCAGCAATGAGTGAGTCGCTACCATAAAGAAAAGAGGTGCGATATGGCGACGGACATGAAGAAGGAACAGTCGAAAAAGATCACGGTCAGCGTCATCAAGGCGGATATCGGCGGATGGGTCGGCCACTCGGCCATCCATCCGGCCTTGATCGAGTCGGCCGGGAACGCGCTCGCGGCCGCCAAGGCAAGCGGGCTGCTCGCGGACTATCACGTGTCGGCCTGCGGAGATGATTTGCAGCTGATCATGACGCATCGTTACGGGGTCGATCATGAACCGATCCACCGCCTCGCGTGGGAGACGTTCGAGACCGGGACTGCGGTGGCCAAAGAACTTCATCTCTATGGGGCCGGGCAAGACCTGCTTGCCGATGCCTTCAGTGGCAATGTCCGAGGGCAAGGCCCCGGTGTGGCTGAGATGGAATTCGCCGAACGGAAATCCGAGCCACTGCTGGTGTTCATGGCGGACAAGACGTCGGCCGGCGCCTGGAATCTTCCACTCTATAAGATGTTTGCCGACCCGTTCACGACGGCCGGGCTCATCATCGCTCCGGCGATGCATCAAGGCTTCCGTTTCGAGGTCCATGACATTTATGAGCATAAGAAAATCACGTTCGATTGCCCGGAAGAACTCTACGACATGCTGATGTTTATCGGGTCCCCTGGGAAATACACGATCAAATACATCTACT